>JBEKRA010000205.1:0-4890 GCA_049519195.1 Verrucomicrobiota bacterium | reverse complement strand
AGGCTGGCCGCGTGGACATCCTGGTGAACAACGCCGGCATCACCAAGGACGGCCTGCTCATGCGCATGAGCGAGGCGGATTGGGACGCCGTGCTGGACATCAACCTCAAGGGGACGTTCCTGTTCACCAAGGCGTTCAGCCGCGCCTTCGTGAAACAGAGATCCGGCCGCATCGTCAACATCGCCTCCGTCATCGGCCTGATCGGAAATGCCGGCCAGTGCAATTACGCGGCCAGCAAGGCCGGCGTCATCGGTTTCACGAAATCCGTAGCGCGGGAACTCGCCTCGCGCGGAGTCACCGCCAACGCCATCGCCCCCGGATTCATCGAGACCAAGATGACCGAGGCGCTCGGCCCGGAGGCGCGGGCCGCCCTGCTCAAGCAGATTCCGCTGGCCAGCCTGGGCCAGCCGGAGGACGTGGCCGAAGCGGTGTTGTTCTTCGCCAGCCCGGCGGCGCGTTACGTAACCGGCCAGGTTTTAGCGGTGGACGGCGGGATGGTAATGTGATTTAATCCGCAGCGCTAAAATAATTCAAAAAAAATTGATTCGAGGCTTGACGGCTTCGGTATTCATGGCATAGAGACAGTTCAAAATTCATATTTATGGCAGACAAACCTATTGACCAGCGTGTAAAGGACATCATTGTTGAACAGCTTGGCGTGAAACCGGACCAGGTGACGCCGGAGGCGAAATTCGTCGAGGACCTCGGCGCGGATTCGCTCGACATCGTCGAGTTGATCATGGCGCTCGAGGAGGAGTTCGGCATCGAGGTGCCCGACGAACAGGCCGAAAAGCTCCTGACCGTCGGCGACGTGACCAAATACATCGAAGAGAACCAAAAATAGTCGCGGCGCTGGACATTCCGGGGCAGCTTGGCTGAACACAGCCCGGGCTGCCTCGTTTGATTTTTTATGGCAAGCAATCTGACAGACCGTCGCGTCGTCGTCACCGGCCTCGGTGTCGTGACGCCGCTCGGAAACGACCTGGAAACCTTCTGGAAAAATTTAATCTCCGGCCAGTGCGGCATTGGCCGCATCACCGCGTTCGACGCGGCGGCGTTCGACACGCAAATCGCCGGCGAGGCGAAAAATTTCGATCCGGCGCCGGCGTTCCCGTCGCCGAAGGATGTCCGGCGCACGGACCGCTACTCGCAATTCGGCGTTTTTGCCGCATGGTCCGCGCTCAAGGATTCCGGCGCGGATCTCGACAAGCTGAACCGCGACGAAATCGGCGTCATCATCGGCTCCGGCATCGGCGGACTCGAAACCACCACCACGCAGCACAAAATCCTGCTGGAACGCGGCCCGGGCCGGCTCTCGCCGTTCATGATTCCGATGCTCATAAGCAACATGGCTTCCGGCCTGTTCTCGATGTATCAGAATTTGCGCGGGCCGAACTTCGCCACCTGCTCCGCCTGCGCCACCGCCAACCACGCCATCGGCGAGGCCTGGCGCACCATCAAGATGGGCGAGGCGGAAATGATATTCGCCGGCGGCGCCGAGGCCGCCATCGTGCCCATCGGCATCGGCGGCTTTTGCGCGATGAAGGCCTTGAGCACCCGCAACGACGATCCCAAACGCGCCTCGCGCCCCTTCGACAGGGACCGCGACGGCTTCGTCATGGGCGAAGGCGCGGGCGTCATCGTGCTCGAGGAGCTGGAACACGCCAAAAAGCGCGGCGCGAAAATTTATTGCGAAATCGCCGGCTACGGCAACACCGCCGACGCGCATCATCTTACCGCGCCGTCACCCAATGGCGAGGGCGCCGCGCGCTGCATGAAAATGGCCCTGCGCAGCGGCGGCCTGACCATTGAGGACATCAATTACATCAATGCCCACGGCACCTCCACGCCGCAGGGCGACGTCTGCGAAACGCGGGCCATCAAGGCCGTGTTCGGCGAACGCGCGAAAAAAGTTGCCATCAGCTCCACCAAGGGCGCGACCGGCCACATGCTCGGCGCGGCGGGCGCGGTCGAAATGACCGCCTGCGCGCTGGCCATCAAACATGGCGTCGTCCCGCCGACCATCAACCTGCAAAATCCCGACCCGGAATGCGATTTGGATTATGTGCCGAACACCGCGCGCGAATTGAAGGTCAACGCCATCATCAACAACTCCTTCGGTTTCGGCGGCCACAACGCGAGTATTGCGGCGAAGAAATTTGTGGGTTAAAATACTTTTGCTATGCCAGCAATTAAGTCCGAACCAAAAGTTACAGCAAAGCAAGCGGCACAGGCGGCTGCAAAATATTTGAATGAAGTTTGCACACCGCCGGCCATTGAAAATGTATTGCTTGAGGAAATCGAATTGAGTGACGACGCTCGTTTTTGGCAGGTCACTTTAAGTTTTAAGCAATATTCTTCCTCGTCGATGCTGTCAGAAGTTCTTGATACCGCAGAAAAAAAGCTCCGTGTATTCAAGATTAATGGTTCGACGGGCAAGGTGGTTTCTATGAAGATCCGGCCTGCGCCATGATTTCAGAAGCATTGCGGCAGGTTTTGCTCAAGCATCAAGGTCGCGGTGCGTTGTTAGACACTAATCTTCTGCTTTTACTTTTTGTTGGAGTTGCAGATCAAAAGCTAATTGTATCATTCAAGCGAACCAGGAGCCTCGGTTTTTCCATTGGAGATTTTGAACTGCTCCAACGAGTGGTTCGTTTCCTCGGAGACAAAGTGACGACAACGCCTCATATTCTGGCAGAAACCTCAAACTACATTTTCCAACTTGGAAGGCCGTCTCTACTTTGCGTTTTGGAAAAAGCAGCAATGATGATTGAAGGATTTTCAGAACTTTATGCTGAAGCTTGTGAATTAACAAAACGCGGAGAGTTTATGACGCACGGGCTTACGGATACGGGAATACTGGAAGCCGGGAAAAATGGCAGTCTCATTATCTCGGTGGATTATGATTTGGTTGCATATGCTTCAAAGTCCAATTTAGGGGCAGTTAACTTTAATCATATACGCAAGCTGGCGTAAAATTGTTGAACCGTGAACTTTTTGTCTTTGATTGAATCCAAACGCGAAGGGAAAACTCTCGCGGCAGAAAACATTCAGGAATTCATCCGCGAATTCACTTCCGGGAAAATCCCAGACTACCAGATGGCCGCGATGCTCATGGCCATTTATTTTCGCGGACTCGATACTGCCGAGACCACCGGGCTGACCCTGGCCATGCGCGATTCCGGCGACGTGTTGAAATTTCCCAAAGACCTGCGCCCACTCGTGGACAAACATTCCACCGGCGGCATCGGCGACAAAGTGTCGCTGCCGCTCGCGCCGCTGCTCGCGTGCCTCGGCTTTCGCGTGCCGATGATTTCCGGCCGCGGCCTCGGCATCACCGGCGGCACGCTCGACAAGCTGGATTCCATCCCCGGCTTCCAGACGCTTCTGCCCGCCAAGCAAATTGTCGCGCAAGTCCAGAAAGTCGGCTGCGTCATCTGCGGCCAGACGGACAAAATGGTTCCCGCCGACAAAAAGATTTACGCCCTGCGCGACGCCAGCGGCACCGTGCCGAGCATCCCGCTCATCACCGCCTCGATTCTCTCCAAGAAACTCGCCGAAAGCCTGGACGCGCTGATTCTTGACGTGAAATTCGGCTGCGCCGCGTTCATGCAGACCAAGGCCGAGGCGCGCAAGCTGGCGAAGGCAATGGTCGCGCTCGGCAACGAGTGCGGCACCAACACCCGCGCGATTTTGACTGACATGAACACCCCGCTGGGCCGCGACGCCGGCAACTGGCTGGAGGTGAAGGAGAGCGTGGCGTGTCTTGACCGTAGGACAGGCGTCGCGCCTGTCTCCAACTTAAAAACCAAAAATATGGAGACAGGCAGGATGCCTGTCCTACGCCGTGACGACTTATGCCAACTCATTCTCGACTGCGCCGCGCACCTGCTCGTCCAGACCCAAAAATCGAAATCACTCGCCGCCGCGCGCAAGCTGGCGGAAGATTGTCTGAACTCCGGAAGGCCGCGCGCGAAGTGGGACGAAATGATTGTAGCGCAAGGCGCGGACTTGAAATCGTTCAACCGCAAGCTTGCGCTGGATTCCACCGCGCAGGTGGTTGTCGAAGTGAAGTCGGAAAAATCCGGCTACGTTTCCAGATGCGACGCCCGCATCATTGGCGAAGTCATCCGCGACCTCGGCGGCGGGCGGCTCACGAAGGAATCGGCCATCAATTACGACGTTGGCGTGGACCGGATGGCCAAGCCCGGCGAGCGCGTGGAAAAATCCGGCGCGCTTTGCCGCGTTCATGCCAAGGATGAGGCGCAGGTTGAATCTGCGACCGCGCGCTTGAAAACGGCCTTTGAAATTTCCATGCGCCGTCCAGCTGTCGCCAGGCTGGTTCACGAAATGATTCTGTAGCCGCTTGGCAGCAATGTTTTTTTGGATAATTCAACTTTTGTGCCAGTCCTGTCGCCAGAATTGGCGATGGCAATATCATCAGTATTGGCGATAGAAGCCATTCACAGGGGTAGTATAGTTGCTAAATGAAAACCAAAAATGCAATGCTGATGGCAACCGCATTTTGTGGCTGGTTCACCGCTGTCAATTCCACATTCGCCCAGACTTGGACGCAGACCAGCGCGCCGACCACCAATTGGACGGCAGTGGCCTGTTCGGCAGATGGGACAAAGTTGGTTGCCGTAGGCAACGGTGGAGTTGGACCGGGCTACATTGTTGCTCCAGGGCCTGTTTACCTTTCGACCAATTCGGGCGCTGACTGGATGCAGGCGACCAATGCGCCAGCTTTGGCCTGGCGATCCGTTGCCTCTTCGGCGGACGGAAACAAATTAACCGCCGCGGCCGATGGCGACGGAATTTACCGATCCGTTGATGGCGGGCTGACCTGGCCCGCCACCAGCGCACTGAAAGCCAATTGGGTTTCCGTTG
>JBEKRA010000204.1:0-4894 GCA_049519195.1 Verrucomicrobiota bacterium | reverse complement strand
TGGCACGCCCTCCAGATTGTTCAATAGAAAATGAATGAAATTATTGGCGCCGGTTCAACCCCGCTCGCGGCGCAGCTTGACGAAGATCGAAATGCGCCAGGCTGTCGCCGCGGTGTGCCGGGTTCGCGCGCTGGAACAAATGTTGCCGGGCGCGTGGCGGCAAGGCGCGCGGCGCGATGGATGAAACACGCGCATTGAGGCGAGTTCCACGAGCCTTGAAAATTTGGGCCTCGTGGAACTCGGCCCTCCGAAAATTCAATTCAGCGACAAATCGTCGGGCATCTGCGCGAGCAGCTTGTTTTTCCAGCCGCCCTTGCTTTTGATGATTTTTTGCCAGAGTTCATCGGGCGGCGTCTCGAAGACGAGTTCCAGCGACGCGGGAAACGTCAGCCACGATTTGCGCTTCATTTCCATTTCAAGCTGGCCGGGCGACCAGCCGGCGTAGCCCGCGAACAGCTTGATTTTTTTCACCGGCGAAAATGACTCGCCGACTTCCAGCAAATCGTCGAGTGAATGGCCGAGCGCGAGGTTCGGAAACACGTTGGCATCGGGGATGAAACTGTCCGAGTGCAGAAAGCTCAACGCCGTCGGCTGCACCGGCCCGCCAAGAAACAGCGGCGCTTCCTTGAGCGTCTCCGGCAGGTCGGCCACGAGCACCTCGCCGACCTTGTTGCCGGCGGCGCGGTTCAGCACGAGGCCAAACGCGCCCTCGGCGTTGTGTTCGCAGACCAGAACGACCGCGCGGTGAAAAAACGAGCCGAGCAAACCGCCGCCGTCCAGCAGCAGCCTGCCTTTGAGAAATTTTCCCGGCTCGCTCATTGCTGATGCCAATTTGCACCCAAAATGCCCGTCTTGCAAAAAAGAAAAGACGAAGGGGAAATTCCGCCCGGCAATTGCTTTTCAATTGCTTCCAAAGTGAAGCGCTTCTTCCCGCCCGGAATCAACGTTTTGAACACGGACCGAGTCTTTCTGAATCCCCACACAGCGAATGATGACGTTTGTGGCTCCAATTTTCACCCTGAACTTTTCATTGGCAAAAAAAGAATGGCCGTTGATGATTGCCATGGGCTTGTTCCCGAGCAAAATCCCCTGAAGATTGATGGTGGCCGGTTCGGAAACGGGCGCGGGCGAATTGATGTTGGCGGTTTTGAAATTGCCGGTGGCGGCTCCGCCTTCAGCGGCCGGCTTCACGGCGATGGTATTTTCGGAGGGCATTTTAACATTCCGGAGTTCATCCAGCCGTCCGGCTTCCAATTGGGCGGTTTTGCCGTATTCCATCCAGTCCAGAACTTGATTGATGCCGCAGCGTTTTTCCGCTTCGATGAACAACGCCGCCTGGCCGCGCGTGTAATGGTTTTCCAGGATGAATTTTTTCCGCTCCTCCTCGCGCTGTGAATCCATCAACAAATAGGAAATCAATTCGCAAAAGCCCTCCTCCGCGTCGCGCCCCAGCCTCTCGTGCCGCTCCCGGGGCACATTCTCCGCCACCCAGGCGTGTGAAAATTCATGGGCGCAAGTCGCCTTCAAATCCGCCAGAGGCAGGCCGGTCAGCAGACCTATCTCGTATCGAACCTGGCCGCCGTTTGTTTTTGTCTGCATCCAGCCCAGCACGTCGGGGCTTTCAAAAGTGTGGCCGACCGTGTCAAACTTCGCGTCCACGTCCACGCGGTCAATGACCGAGACATCCACATTCGGCGGAAACGAGGTGAAGCGGGAAAACAACCTGTCCAAATCATTTTCGACCCCGGCGCAAACGCGCGCGGCGTCACCGGCATCCAGCACCGCAGTCCTGGCGTCGCGCGCGCAAAGGCGGCGTCCATCCGGCAACACAACTTCGCCTTCCTTGACCGGCAGACCACAGATGAAACACCTTGGCAACGTTAAACAGTTGGAACAAATCAGGACATCCTTGCCAGCGACCTTGTCGGTGACGATATAAACCGTGCCTGGAATTTCCATGCCGCAAATCGCGCAAATGTCCGCCGCCGCCGGTGCCGACGCGGCAAAACACGCCGTCATGGCAAAAATTAGAAACCATTTTCTGGGGCGTCGCACGGTCTGACTATTGCAAAAAAAACCGCCGTGGAAAAAGAAAAAACGCGGAGAAAACCTCTCCGCGTTTTGTCGTTAAAAATCCGGCGGGGCAACCTAGAGTGACTTCACTTTTTTCACAATTGCCTCGGCGTCAATGCCGAAATGCGCAAGCAGTTCCTCGGCCTTGCCGGAGCGCGGCAGGCTCGTCACCGCCAGCTTGTGGACTTTGACGCCCTCCATGCTCAATTCGCCCGCGACCGCGTCACCGAGGCCGCCTTCGGAATAATGATCCTCGACGGTGATGACGGTGTTGTTCGTCTTTTTCGCGGCGGCGAGAATTTCCTTTTTGCCCAGCGGCTTGATGCTGTATGCGTCAATGACGGTGATGCCGACGCCTTCGGCCTTCAGCGCGTCCGCGGCCTTGAGCGCCTCATGCAGCGTCACGCCCGCGGCGACGACTGTTACCTTGTCGCCGGCGTTCTGGCGCAGCACCTTCGCGCCGCCAATCGGGAATGATTCGTCGTTGCTGTAAATGACCGGCGACTTCGGGCGCGAGGTGCGGAGGAAATGAATGCCCTTCGCCAGCGCCATTTGTTCCACCAATTTTTCCGTGCTGACCGCGTCGCTCGGATACAGGACGACGCTGCCCGCAATCGCGCGCATCAACGCCATGTCTTCCAGCGCCATCTGCGACGGGCCGTCCTCGCCGATGCTGACGCCGACGTGCGAGCCGGCGAGCTTGAGGTTCGCCTGCGAAATGCCCGCGACGCGAATCTGGTCGGCGGCGCGGGTGAAAAACGTGGCGAACGTGGACGCAAACGGCACCTTGCCGCGCGTGCCGAAGCCCGTGGCCACGCCGACCAGGTTTTGTTCGGCGATGTAGCACTCCGTGAAACGGTCCGGGAATTTTTTGAAAAACTTTTCCGCGTAGGTGGAATTTTTCGTGTCGCCATCCATCGCGACAATGCGGTGGTCCACCTCTCCGATGCGGGCGAGCGCAATGCCATAGGCTTCGCGGGTGGCGACCTTGTCGCCGATTTTGTAATTGAGCGGCGGATAGCCCGCCGGCGGGGCGTTGTTCGGCGCGGGCAGCTGGTTCGGCGCGGGGATCGGCACGCCGACGCCGGATTTTGAACTCGGCTGAAGTTCGGCGATGGCCTTGGCGGCTTCTTCCTTGTTCAACGGCTTGCCGTGCCAGTTGTCCAGGTCCTGCAAAAATGAAACGCCAGCGCCCTTGTAGGTCTTGGCGATGATGACGAGCGGTTTGTCGTCAAGGCCAATCCCGCCCAACACTTCGACAATTTCCTCGATGTCGTGGCCGTCAATGACTTCAACGCGCCAGCCGAAGGCTTCAAACCGTTTCGCATAAACGCCGATGTCGTGGCCGAACGCCGTCGCCTGGCTCTGGCCGAGGCGGTTCGCATCTACGATGGCGATCAAATTGTTCAGCTTGTAAATGCCGGCCAGCGACGCGGCTTCCCAGACCGAGCCTTCGGCGATTTCACCGTCGCCGAGCAGGACGTAGGTGTTGTAATCGAGTTTGTCGAGCCGCGCGGCGAGCGCCATGCCGGCGCCGACGCTCAAGCCCTGGCCGAGCGAGCCGGTCGCCACGTCCACGAACAACAGCCGCGGCGTGGGATGGCCTTCAAGGTCGCTGCCGAATTGCCGCAGCTTCAACAAATCGCCCGCGGGAAACAAACCCGTCTCCGCCCACGCGGCGTAGAGCAGCGGCGCGGCGTGGCCCTTGGAAAGGATGAAGCGGTCGTTGTTGTAATAGTGCGGATTCTTCGCGTCGTAGCGCATGTGGCCGAAAAACAGCGTGGCCACCACGTCAGCCGCCGAGCAGCACGAAGTGGGATGGCCACTGCCGGCCGCGGTCGTGGAAGTGATGGAATGAATTCGCAATTGGTTTGCGATGCCCTTCAAAAGTTCAATGTCAGTCTCAATCATGGGACCAAAATTCTAAGCGATGAACGGCAAAAGCCAAGACTGAAAATTAAAAAACGCCGAGATAAAATTTTCACTTGTTTGCGCCCGCGTCGAAAATGTTTTTGATTTCCGCGGCAGACAGGGCGCGATGATAGATGCCGATGTCCTTCAATCGGCCGTTGAAATAATATCCCTCGGCTTCCCCGATATTCAAAGGGGCGTTTGAATGGGGAATCGTCCGGTCACTGGTTTCAGAGCCGACCGCCATCCCGTTGGCGTAAATCGTAAATACATTTTGTTGGCGTGTGATCGCAATATGATGCCATCGCTTCAGTTCTGGTCTGAACGGAGCTTTAACCAGGAAGACCGGACCGAGTTGCGGATCATTAATGTGGAAATTCAGCACGCCGCCGCCAAGTGCGAACAACCACTTGCTCTCGTTGAATGCGCCTTTGTCTTTGCTGATAAAAACTCCGCCTTGGGGATGGCCAACATCGTAGACGGGCACCGAATTAAAATTTGCCCATAGTTCGATGGTAAAATCGCTGTCGCCCAAGGTTTCCGCGTCGGCACCTTGGACTTGCGCGTAAGCGCCTCCGTCAAACGCCGGCGGCGGAAATCTCCCGCTGGATCCGCGGGTTTTGATGCTTGGAGAGTTGTTCAATTCGACGGCTCCATGCGCAAAACTCGCGCCGCCTTGAAGCACAAAGTGATTGCCTCCAACGATGTCTTTTGTAGTTCCGTCCGCCGGCCAGAAAGCCGCGAGGCCACTTCTTGGAACGCCACGAGGGGGTTTATTTGAAAAAAATAGCCAGGCGGCCAGTGTGGTGACCGCAAACAAAATCACGATTGCGGCGGCAACGTAAACCCCCATCCATTTTGGACCCGCCTGTGATTTCGGGGCGGAAACATCTGCGGACTGCGTCGTCGG
>JBEKRA010000203.1:0-4896 GCA_049519195.1 Verrucomicrobiota bacterium | reverse complement strand
CGAGAACGCCTTGGAACGCCGCCTCAATCAACTGGAATCCTCACCCGCCCAAATCCAATCCCTCACCGGTTTCGATTGGATTGTTAATGTTACATTGAATGCGAAATAGTATTAATCAGGCCGGAAACATATTTGTCTGTTCCAATATCCCCTGTTGTAACCCTTGACTCCTGGAATGCGAATTGGCTGGCGGGAAACCGAACCCCACTTTCGCGCAAAGAAATTTTTCCAGCTTTCAGCCTTTAATGCAGGCGGAAGTATTGTTGAGGCGCGGTGTTGGTGATGGTGTAAGGTGTTGCCGGCACGGCGCCAGTCACTGTCTTCCAGTTTGGAGAAAGCAGGTTGGTGGTGGTTTGCAAAACGCAATTCGTGGCTGATGCGGGCCAAAGGAGGATGCTTTTCCCATTGGTGGTGCTGATGGCCAGCGGTTGATAAAGATTAATCGAGAGCGATTGATCGTCAACGCCGCCGAGACTGTCCTTCACGCGCACGCTGAAATTGAACGTGCCGTTCGTTGCTGAAACGCCCGAAAGCACGCCATTGGACTTCAAGGACAGGTTTGGCGGCAGAGGGGCGGAACCGGGACTCAAAGACCAAACGTAGGGCGGTTGTCCATTGGTGGCGGCAAGCGTCATATAGCAGCAAGTGCCGTCTGGCAGGGAGGTGGTCGCAATCTGGACCGCATTGCTGATGCCGATGACAAACACCTGGCTGGCGGTTGAACTGGCCGCGTCGGTCACCTGCACGACGACATTAAACACGCCGCCGGGTTTGGCGGGCGTGCCGGAAAGGGTTCCGCTGCTGGACAATGACAATCCCGAAGGCAGGGAACCGCCGGCCACTGTCCACCTGAAGCCGGGATTGCAACCGTCGGCCTGCAAGATCTGTTTGTAGGAGACGCCGGCCTCGTTGGCGGGAAGCACCGGAGTGGTGACGATATAAGGAGCGCAATTCTGGACGGTGAAATTGTTGGTGACATCGTTGGTGGTGATGCTAACGTTCTGGCTGTTCGGACAGGAATAATTGCCAAGATAGGCAAGACTGTCGCTGCCGCTGGCGCAATTCACCACTACGTTCCAATTGCCATTGGTGACGGTCAGCGAATAATTCCCATTGGTGTCGGTGTCCACTGTCGCGGTCTGGTTGGTGCCGTTGATGGTCGCTGTGGCGATCAACCCGACGCCAGCGATGGGAATATTATGGTTGTCCTTCACCCAGCCCGTGATCCGATGCGTGCTCCTGGCGGCCAGAGCGCCAAAAAAGTCGTATGAATTGACCGTGCCTGTCGTGGCTTCCGCGGCGACCAGAAAGCCCTGGAAATAATCAAGCCCTTCCCACTCGTTTTCATTGGCAATGTTGAGTTGAGCCAGATACACCACGGCGCCGTTGGTCGGGTTGACTTGATACACGTTGCCGGCGCGACCGTAGTCGGCCATGACGTAAAGCATTCCGCCGACACAGATTATGCCCTGGATGCTTCCTATATGCCGCGACAGCGGCACCGCCTTGACGAACGTGATGTTGGTCAGGTTGTTGACGCTGTATTCGTAAATATCGTTGGTGGCGTAAGCGCTCGCCCAATTCGCGGCAAACAAGGCAACCGAGTTCGAGAAGACCGGGTCAATACAAACGGCTGAAGCCTCGGACTGATAGTTTGAAATCGAAATCACCGCGCAACGGGCCAGACTTGGCGCCGTGAAAATGGCGATGTCAACATTGATCGAACCCTGCGGCGCACCATAAGTCACTTCCATCGGAGCGTAAATATATCCTTGATAATAGTCCGCGTCGCCAAGATGGACCGAGGGGAATCCAGTCAGGCCTGCCGCCGGAGAATAGTTGTGCGGATATTGAAGGGAATAATTTGAGTTTCCTTGTTGCATCCACGTTGTATGAATCAAATAAGTGTTCGTCCCGTCGTTGCAAGTCCCCTGCACATAAGTGGTCACAACAGAATTGACAATGTTTGTGTTCGGCGAGAGGACTGGAACAAACGCTGCCGTCTGCGCATTGCCTTGCACAACGACAAACAACGCCAGCATCAGAAATAAAAAAAAGAGTCGGGTCTTCACAGGAGGCTCACGCTGCCGCTGGTGGCCGCGCAGTTCTGCTTGATTTCACGAATCATGATTGTCTTGCTGCCGGTTGCTGGATGTTCAGTGAAAGCTTATCGGGCGCGTGAGCGCAGGACAATATGCCCTTTAGGGAAGATGATATGACCCTGCAATGGAATCAGAAGTTTGACCGCGCCGGCCAGCATATTTTTGCCGCCTGAAAATCACTCCGGTTCACCGAGCTTGAACAAGCCGGCTTCCCCGGCCAATCGTGTTAATTCAGCCACCGATTGCACCTGCAATTTTCGCGTCAAATTTGTCCGGTGCAACTTCACGGTGCGCTCGTTGATTTCCAGATCGTCGGCGATCTGCTTGTTCAGCCTGCCGCGCACGACCTGTTCCAGCACTTCCAGTTCGCGCGGCGTCAGCAGGTCAAATCGCCCGCGCAGTTCCCGCAGGTGCTCGCGCGCCTTCCGCTCTCGCGCGCCTCGCGCCAGCGCCCGGCTGACGGCGTCCAGCAATTTTTCTTTCGGACTTAATTTGGTCAAAAAATCCTCCGCGCCGCGCTGCATTGCCTGCACCGTCGTCGGAATGTCGCCCTGCGCCGACAGAAAAACCACCGGCAGCGGGTTGGCCGATTTCGCCAGTTCCGCCTGCAATTCCAGACCGGTCAATCCGGGCATTTGCAGGTCCGCCAGCACGCAGCCGGACATTCCGGGGTCAAGCTGTTCGAGCAAATCTTCCGCCGAATCAAAAGTTTGCACGGAATAACCCGCCGCCCGCAGAAATCGCGACACGGATCGCAAAAAGGACACGTCGTCATCCACGATAAACACCGTGCCGGATTCGGGTGAAGGATTCATAAATCAATTGCCGGCCGCGGGCAGCGTAAAAGTGAAAACCGCGCCGCGCGGGACATTGTTGCCGCCCCGGATTTTCCCGCCGTGCGCTTCAATGATGGTGTGCGAAATGGCCAGCCCCATGCCCATGCCTTTCGGCTTGGTCGTGAAGAATGGTTCAAAAAGATGTTTGATCATGTCCGGCGCTATTCCAGTCCCACAATCGCTCACCGACACTTCCACGCTCCCGTCTTCCGCCGTTTTGGCGCTCACATTCAACAGCCGTTGAAATTGTGTGACATCGGCCATCGCATCCATCCCGTTCAATATCAGATTCAACAAGACTTGCTGCAGATGCACGCGGTCGCCGCGCACGGCCGGCAATTTTACCGGCACTTGCAAAGTCAGTAAGACCTGCCGCGCGCTCGCATCCGACCGGACTAGCGCGACCGTTTCCGCCAGCAACTCGCCGAGATCCAGGGATTTTAATTCGAGGCTGCGGCGTTGCAGCAATGACCGCATCCGGTCAATCACGCTGCCGGCGCGCTGGTCGTCCTTGCGGATGTCCGCCATGATGGCGCGGATTTCTTCCAGGTCAGGTTTTTCCTTCTGAAGATAGATTTCCGCCGCCTCCGCGTTTCTCAAAATGGCCCCCAGCGGCTGGTTCAATTCGTGCGCCAGCGCGGAGGTCAACTGCCCCATGGTTGACACGCGGGTGACGTGCGCCAGTTCCATCCGCTGGTTGAGAATCTCCGCCTCTGCCCGGCGACGCTGTCTTCGCTGCGTCAGCAGTCCCGTGATCGTCACGGCCTGCGCCAGAAAAACCGCCAGAAAAATTAAAATCAAGTTTCTATGCTCATCCCACAAAGTCTCCGGCCGGTGGCGAATGACCGCGTCGGAAGGCACGCGGCTTCCCTTGATATGCCAGCGTTGCAGCGCCCGCCAGTCCACCATCGGCGTTCCTTTCGCCGCCACTTCGATGGGCAGCGCTCCGGGGTTTGCTCCGTTGAGAACGCGCAGGGCAAGTCGTCCCGCCCGCGTTCCAAGGTCTTCAGGATCCACCACCGACCCGCCCATCGCTCTGCTGCCGAACGCCCAGCCGCCGAGTACATACACCGGCACGCTGGCCGACGGCGCCAGCGTTTGCACGAGCAGCGACGTGAAAAAAGGCTGGCCGGTCACGTCGCGCTGAACCGTGCTCAACAAAATCACCGTGCCTTCCGGCAACGATCTTACGGCTCCCGGCAATTCCGCAAACGGACGGTTTGTCCAGAAGTCGAACCCGACTCCCTCCAGCGACTGCGACGCTTCCGCAATCCGGCCAAGGGTAGCGCGATCCGATTCCGATGTCCCGCCGATCACCACCACGCGGCGCGTGTCCGGTTGCAGATGCATGATCAAACCCAGCGTGCCGCGAATGTCGTAGCGCTGGACAATCCCGGTGACGCCGAGCTTGCTGATCGCGAGCGGCACCTCCTGCTCATTGACTGCGACGAAGACCACCGGCACAACCGGAAACAAAGCCTCCGGCAACTCGCCCGCGAGCGTGTAATCCAGCGATGGAAACGCCAGAATCAGATCGAGATTCTGCCCGGCATATTTTTTGCCGAGGTAGTCCTGAAACAGCCGAAGTTGTTCCCTGCCCAAAAAATGGCTGGCGTCAAGATATTCGCTCGAAAACTCAATCCGGTTCGTGCTGCCCTTCTGCATTTCCGCCCGCACCGCCTGTTCCTGCATGATATTCCCCGTCACATCCTTGCTCTCGCTGAACAGCATCAAGACCCGCTTGGGCCGGGAATTATCCTGAACCGGCGCGCCCTGCGCCAGACAATCCGGCATTCCGAAAATGGTCGAAGCAAAAACCACAAGCAAAACTGCCCCAGGCAGCCCGCGAACCGGCGGAAAAAAATGTCGCGTGGATTTCAATGCAGCCAGACTTTCTTCCCGATTGTTGTTTTCAAGCTAATCCGAAACTCAACATACGCCGGCCAATCGGCGCTGGA
>JBEKRA010000202.1:0-4929 GCA_049519195.1 Verrucomicrobiota bacterium | reverse complement strand
GGTGCCGTCGTTGATGGGCGTCCACTTGCCGTAAGCGGTGTCTATGTAAAGCGGCTTCTTGCTGGCGTCGCTGGTCAGAGTTTGATTGTTTGAAAGCGGGCTGCTGGGAGCACCGGTGCTGTTATCGCCCGATGCCACCCGGAATCCAACCTCCATATTGTCCTTCATGGACAATGTCAAACCCGCCCGCAAACGATAGCGCAAACGCGCCCGATCCGTGGAGGCGCTGGGATTTGGGTTGCTCGAAGATAGGTTGTCAAAACGTCCCCGGAAATCGCCGCTCAACTTGTAGCCCGTCACCCAGTCGGGCGTCGGATATTTTGCGTTGAGCGCCTTGTTGAAGTCGCTCACGGAATTCGTCGCATTTTCCGCCTTCAATGACCTCGCCTCGTCCACGGAGAGGATGCCTTTCTGCTCCAGCTTGTTGAGCAGGGCGTCCACGGACGATTGCGCGTGGGTTTGCGGGGTCAATGCCATCAGCGCGGCGGCGCCGGCGAAGATGGCGGCTTTTGTATGATTTTGGCTTTTGATTTTTTTCATGGTTGTTTGTTTCAAGTGCGGCGACATTCTGAAACACCGGTGTTACAACCGTGCGGCGGAAAGGTTACAATCAGGTTACAATAATCAAATCCGGGCT
Source organism: Verrucomicrobiota bacterium (assembly GCA_049519195.1). Lineage (GTDB taxonomy): Bacteria > Verrucomicrobiota > Verrucomicrobiia > Limisphaerales > UBA11358 > UBA11358. Next base: position 4,292 of record JBEKRA010000202.1, on the reverse strand, counting down.
TGCGATTCGGGCCAAAGCAGGTAAAACATTTGCAGCAGTGGCGCCGTCAGAGCGCCCGTCGTCACAACATTGCGTAAATCAAATTTATGTTTTCACTGCAACGGCTCCTCGGCAAAGAGGACATGTTTTTTGAACTGCTCGAATCCAGCGCGCAGGAGGCGCGCAACAGCGTCCATGCGCTCGTCAAATTGAGCAAGGCGCTCGACCAGCCCGTCGCGCTGGAGGAATTCTCCCGCTCGCGCCGCAAGGACAAGGAAATCACCGCCAAGATCCGCAACGCCCTCTACACCACCTTCGTCACCGCGCTCGAACGCGAGGACATCGAGGCGCTCTGCAACGCGCTTTACCGCATTCCGAAAACCGTCGAGAAATTCGGCGAACGCACCCTGCTCGCGCCGCATCACGTCCGCGGCGTGAATTTTTCCCGGCAGGTCGAACTGCTAGATCAGGCCACCGATTGCGTCGTGCAAATGGTCAAATGCCTCCGCAAAGGCGGGAACCTTGAGGAAATCAAGGCGCTCAACGACCGCCTCCAGCAAATTGAGGGCGAGGCCGACGACGCCATCATGGAACTTTACCGCGACCTCTTCAGCGGCAAACATGACGCCGTCAAGGTCATTGTTCTGAAGGATCTTTACGAACTGCTCGAAAAGGTGGTTGACCGCTGCCGCGATGCGGGCAACGTCATCTCCCACATCGTCCTGAAAAATTCCTAGGAGCGCGGGCGGCCCACCCGCGTGATAGAATCATCACTTATATTCAAAATACGATGCCTGAAGAAATGCAAGCCCCGAAACCCGCAGACGAGCCGACTGCGCTCCTATGATTCTCGTTTTTACCGTCATTTTGGTGGCGCTGATTTTCACCTACACCAACGGTTTTCACGACACTGCCAATTCCATCGCCACCGTCGTCGGCACCAAGGTGCTCACGCCGCGCCAGGCCATCATTCTGGCCACCGTCACCAATCTTCTCGGCGCGATGACTGGCGCGGCTGTGGCCAAGACCATCGCGTCCGGCCTCGTGGACACGACCGGCAAATTCATTCCACCCTCCGCTTCCTCGGAAATGCTCATTTGCGCGCTTATCGCCGCCATCGCCTGGAATTTGCTCACCTGGTATTTCGGCCTGCCGTCCAGCTCCAGCCACGCGCTCGTCGGCGGGCTTTGCGGCGCGGCGCTCGCGGTGGCGCACGGCGACTGGCACGCCGTCATCTGGAGCAAGATGCCCGCGGCGGGACAGCATTGGTGGACCGGCGGCGGCATCCTTTTCAAGATCGTGATTCCGATGATTTTGTCGCCGGTGCTGGGACTTCTCATTGCCTTTATCCTCATGGCCGCGCTTTACCTGCTGCTGCAAGGCTGGCGGCCACGCACCGTCACGCGAACTTTTGGACGGGCGCAACTGTTCAGCTCCGCCTACATGGGTTTCAGCCACGGCACCAACGACGCGCAAAAAACCATGGGCATCATCGCCCTCGCCCTCGCCGCCGCCACGCAGTCCGGCACGTTCGACCATCTGCCCGCGTGGCTGAATTTTCTGCGCGCGGATGAAGCCGCCGACCCGAAGAACCAGCACATTGCGCTCTGGATAAAAATTCTCTGCGCGCTGACGATGGCCGCCGGCACCGCCATCGGCGGCTGGCGCATCATCCGGACGCTTGGTCACAAACTTGTGAAGCTACAGCCCGTCCACGGGTTTGCCGCAGAAACCGCCGGCGCGAGCGTGCTGCTCGGCACCGCGATGCTGGGAATGCCCGTTTCCACCACGCACGTCATCACCAGCTCCATCATGGGCGTCGGCGCGGCCAAACGCCTGACTGCGATGAAATGGATTCTCGCCGAGCAGATCGTCTGGGCTTGGATCCTGACATTGCCCATCACCGCCGCCATCGCCTACGGCCTGGTGAAGCTTGTGCAACTCCTCTGAAGATTTCCGATATTCGATTTACGATTTACGAGCCGCTGGAAATTTCTTAACGCTCGTAAATCGTGTATCGTAAATCGTAAATACGTTCATCGGGCCGAAATCTCCAGCATCCGCTCAATCGGCAGCCGCGCGCGTTTCAAAATTTCAGGCGGCAATTCGATTCGCGGCGCGAGGTTCTTCATGCAGTCGCGCACCTTTTCGAGCGTGTTCAACTTCATGAATTTGCACTCGCTGCAACGGCAGCCGTCCGTCGGCAGCTTCATCGCGTTGAACACCGGCGCGCAGAAAAATTCCTTGCCCGGACACTCGCGCTGCATCCGGTGGATGATGCCCGATTCGGTGACGATGACGAACCGCTTTGCCGGACTCGTCCTGCAATAGGTGATCATCTTCTCCGTCGAGCAGACGGAATCCGCCAGTTCGCGGACTTCGCGCAGGCTTTCCGGGTGAACCACAATTTTCGCGTCGGGGAATTGCCGCTTTGCTGCCAGCACCCGCTCGCGCTGGAACTCGACGTGTGCGTAGCAATTGCCCTTCCACAGCGTCATCGGCCGGCCCGTCTGCTCCGTCACCCACTGGCCGAGGTTTTCGTCCGGCACGAACAGCAGGTCTTTGCCATTCGGCGCCGCGTTGACGATTTTTTCCGCGTTGCCGCTGGTGCAAATCACGTCGCTCAACGCCTTCACCGCCGCGCTGCAATTGATATAGGCAATCGTCCAGAAGTTCGGGTTCGTCGCCTGGAGCGCGGACAGCTTGTCCGCCGGGCAGCTTTCCTCAAGCGAACAGCCAGCGTCCTTGTCCGGCAGCACGACAATTTTATTGGGGTTCAAAATCTTTGCCGTCTCCGCCATGAAATGCACGCCGCAGAAAACAATCACATCCGCGTTCGTCTTTGCCGCCTGTTGCGCCAGGCCGAGCGAGTCGCCGGTGAAATCCGCCACGTCCTGGATTTCCGGCACCTGGTAATTGTGCGCCAGGATGACGGCGTTAAGCTGCTTCTTGAGCGCAAAGATATTCTTCGCCAGCGGCTCGAACTTCTTTTTGGCCATCGCGCCACGCGGATGGATTTCAGCCAGGTCAATCATAACAAAAATTTACCGCTGCAATTGGGTTGCGTCAACAAACGCATGGAGCGCGGATTTCCGCATAACGGAACTGCCCCAATCTCGCCGCATGGCCAAGTCAGCCGCCGAGATGCAACGGCGCAGAGTTGAAAAGCGAAAAATCGAAAAATGCTGTCCGCAAGGGACGCAGACGGCGGCAAGCCCGACGCTTAACTTCCGCCCTTATTTGCTTGACCTTGTCTTGCATCTCCGCTAATATTTGTCGCTGTCAAACATCGCTGACGACCGGAAATCCAAGTGGCGATGTCCCGAACCATAAACCAACATTAAACTATGGCCACAAAACTAGTTCGAACAACCAACCTCCAATCCTCCGGTTCGCGGACTAAATTGTTTTTGAAGTCCGCCACGACGGCAATTCTGCTCACCGCCGCCGGCACGACCGGCGTGATTGCCACCGACAAAAGCAGCTATAATCTTTTCCAAATGACCCCCCCGGAACTGCGCCGCACGTTTGAAACCGACCGTGGCGTGGCGAGTCCCTACACGCTCGATGCTGGCGCTTATTCCTTTGGCGTGTCCGCGGGCTACAGCTATCGCGACCACACGTCACCCGGCTTGGAACGCATCAACGAGTCCTACGATTACGGTTCGGCCGTCCTGAAAGCCGGCATCCTGAACAATTTCGATCTCGGAGTGATGCTCCCGTATTACCAAACTAAAGAGACCACCTACAAAAGCCCCTTCGGCACGGACCGTTTCCGCGATCACGGCATCACCGATACCTGGCTCACCGGTAAATATAATTTCTGGGGCAACGACGGCGGCCCGACAGCTTGGTCGCTCTCCAGCCTGTTAAAATTCCCCACCGCCTGTGATGAGATTGAACCTTGTGACGACTATGAAGGCGGTCTCGACTCCGTATTCGCCTGGTGGTTCTACGGCCACGCGCACCTCCGCTTGGTGAACGGCTTCCTGCTTTCCGACCACCGCTACTGGCAAAGCAGTTTCTGCAACGACATTTGCTTCTACTCCCCGCCGCTCTTCAGCAAGCTAAACGTTTACTGCGGCTTCGACAGCTTCATCTCCACGCGCAACCGCAGTAACTGGGAGGGACAGTTCAAGGCCGGTTTCATCTACCGACTCACAGCCGCGCTGCAACTGTTCGCCGAATCCAGCTTTGGTGTGAACGGTCGTGTCCCGGATTACAGGCCCGTCATCGGGTTCGATTTCCGCTACTAAAACAACGAAAAAGAAATTGTCCTGCAACGCGTCGGGCGGGCGCAACCCGCGACCGGC
>JBEKRA010000201.1:0-4937 GCA_049519195.1 Verrucomicrobiota bacterium | reverse complement strand
GTTTCCGTTGCGTCTTCAGCGGATGGCAACAAACTGGCCTCTCTCTCACGGGTATTTCCGCCGCCGGATTTTTACACTTCGAGCGATTCAGGAAATAGTTGGCCGGCCAAAGATTCGCCTTATGATCGCTGGCTGGCTATGGCCTCTTCGGCCGATGGAAACACATTGGTGGCTTGCGGTCCCGGCACGGTCTTGGTTTCGACAAATTCGGGAAGCTCTTGGATAACAAACTTCATCGGCAACGGTTCCTTGTCGGCAGTTGCCTCATCGGCAGATGGCAGCAGATTGTTGGTGACTGGCGGCAGCGGAATTTACCTTTCAATAAATTCAGGACTCGCTTGGACCCAAATCAATGCCCCGGCTGCCGGTCACATTGCCTCATCAGCAAATGGAAGCAAGCTGGTGGCTACAGGCTGGGTTGGTCACAACACGATTTTTCCCATTTACGTTTCCACTGACTTTGGTCTGACGTGGACTACAAACATCTCACCAAGTGCGTATTGGTCTTCGGTAGTTTCTTCTGCAGATGGAACTAAATTAGCGGCTGCGGTCAATGGCGGTGGAATTTACATCTCGGAATCCACACCAGCACCTTCAATGAACATCAAGCCCACAACCGGCAACCTCACGCTATCGTGGATTGTCCCTTCGACGAATTTTGTGATGCAGCAAAGTTCAGATTTGCAAAACTGGGCGGATATGACCAACAAGCCAGTGCTGGATCTCACCAATTTGCAGGATGAAGTGATTCTGTCGCCGCCCGGCAGCAATGTTTTTTACCGGCTCAAAGCACAGTGAAAACGTAGGACAGGCGTCGCGCCTGTCTCTGACTTGCAAGAAAATGGAGACAGGCAGGATGCCCGTCCACGCTTGCTTTACTTCAACAGCTCTTCCGCAATCTGCACGGCGTTGAGCGCCGCGCCTTTGAGCAGTTGATCGCCGCACACCCAGAAGCACAGGCCGTTGTCCAGCGCGCAGTCCTTGCGGATGCGGCCGGCTTCGCAGTTGTATTTTTCCGAGGTGAACAGCGGCATCGGATATTTCCTGTTCTCCGGCTCGTCCACGAGATCCAAGCCGGGCGCCTTTTTCAAAACGGCGCGGGCGGCCTCCACGGTCACCGGCTTTTCGAATTCGGCGCTGACGGCGATGGAGTGCGAGCGATAGACCGGCACGCGAACGCACGTCACGCTCGCCCGGAAATTCGGATGGTGCATGATTTTGCGGCCCTCGTTTTCCATCTTCATTTCTTCCTTCGTGTAGCCGGTTGCCAGAAATGAATCCACCTGCGGCAGGACATTGAAGGCGATTTGATACGGATAGACTTCCTTCGTCACCGGTTTGCCGGAGACGATTTCGCCGATCTGCCGTTTCAATTCCTCAATGGCCTTCGCGCCGGTGCCGGAGACGGCCTGGTAGCTGGAGGCAAAAATGCGCTTCACCGTGAACGCCTTGTGCAGCGGATACAGCGCCATGAGCGCGATGGCGGTGGTGCAATTCGGATTGGCAATGATGCCCTTGTGCCATTTCACGTCGGAGGCGTTAATTTCGGGGACGACGAGCGGCACGGAATCGTCCATGCGGAACGCGCTGGAATTGTCCACGACCACGCAGCCGGCCCTGGCCGCGATGGGCGCGAATTCCTTCGAGATGCTTCCGCCCGCGCTGAACAGCGCGATGTCAATGCCGTTGAAGGAATCCTTCTTGAGTTCCTTGACGGCGATGTCTTCGCCGCGAAATTTGAGTTTCTTGCCGACGGAACGCGCCGACGCGAGCAACGTCAATTTACCCGCCGGAAAATTGCGCTTTTCCAGCGTTTTGATCATTTCGATGCCGACGGCGCCGGTCGCGCCAACCACGGCTACATGCGGATTTTTGTTCATAAAAGCTTGGAAATATATCAATTCCGAAGCGGGTGTCAACGGGCCGCCGGCGGGTTGTGCATAAAATTATTCGGTTTCTGATTGACCGGGATTGCCGGTTATGACGAAATGCTAGTCTAAATCTTTTCAGATGCCGAAAATTTCAGCCAGGAATGGTAGCGGCGTGCCACGCAACAGCGGAAGCACGACGAAATACGACGCGCACCACAAGGTGCTGTCGCAGACCTACGGCGCGTTCGCCGATTTGCGCCGCGAGCTGTCCGATTCCAAAACCACCGTCGCCGGGCGCGAGGACATCCTGAAGAATTTCGCGGCCTGCCCCGATTCGCAGCGCGCGTGGCTGGCGCTCGAGGATTATTTTGAAAAACTCTCGCTCTCACGCCGCGATTTTCCCGACACCAACTGGTGGCCGCGCCTGCTGAACGTGCAGGGCAAGGCGCGTCTGGAGGAGCTGGCGTTCCTGTTTCTGCGCGCCAAACGTTCCGTGCCGCCGGAATTGCAGCCGCACGCCAGCATTGACCGCTTTGTCCGGGCCGAGGAGGCCGAGCAGGAAAGCAAACTCGTTCAGGAACTGGAAAACTGGCTCTCGCCGCCCTCCCTGCCGCTGCTCGACACGCCGCGCGCCACGCTCCGCGTCGTCTGCAAAACCCAGCCGGACGAGGAGGAGCCGTCGCGCCACCGGCTTGCGGTGCAATTCCTGTTGTCGCGCCCGCGCACCGGCGAGAAGGCGCGCACCTTGCATGACATCATTGACCTCGTCGTCCGCGCGACGCACGAGCAGGAGCTGTTTCCACCCGCCGACTGGGAATTCATCCAGTGGATTGCCGACACGCACCGCCACCGCCCCGACGGCGCGGACACGCTGGTCCTGTCCGATGCCGAATTGCTCCAATGGCTCGCGCGCTGGGGCGGGGCCAGCCGGCTGGAGTTGTGGAACGGGCTTCCAGCCTGTTCGGACGGGCAAGATGCCCGTTCCACTACCATGCTAAAATTCCACGGCCAGATTGCCGCGCTCACGCCGCATCTCGAAAACGGCGACAAGGAGCTTTCGTTCACGCACCGGCTCACGCTGCCCGGCGGCGAGAGCCATTCCATCGCCGACGCGAAATTTTTCAACCGCCAGCCGCCGCTCGCGCTGATTGACCACACGTTTTACCTGCTGCGCGACGCGCCGCCGCCGTCGGTGCTGAAATATCTGGCGCGCAAACCGTCCATGCCAGTGCGAAAGTTGAGCCACCGGCTGCTGCTGCATTTGCGCAAGACGCAGACGAATCACGGCGTGGACTGGGAACAGCTTTGCGTCACGCACCAGGCCGCGCCGCAGTTCATCTTCGAGCTGCTCGACGACACGGTGCGGCTGCGGCTGCTGGCGAAAAGCATGCGCGACAAGAGCACCTGGCTTTGGACCGGCCACGAATGGAAACGAGACGGAACAAATAGTGGGGCAGGCATCTTGCCTGCCCGTCCCGAAAAAAATTTGGAAACTCACAGGCATGATGCCTGTGCCACCAAGCCGGAAATTCTCGACGACCCGCGCCTCGACCCGGCGATTCAATGGTTGCGCACGCTGGACTGGTTCATGCAGGAGCCGGGCCTGTGGATTGGCGACGCGAATGAAAATTTCCTCGGTTCGCTCGCGGGCGCGTGGGCCGGGCGGCCAGCCGAGGCGGAATTTCTCGGCAATGCGGCGTTTCACCGCCTGTTCCTGCAACCGCGCCAGCTCAAGCCGCGGCTGGTGGTCAAAGGCAGCGGCATTGACTGGCTGGCCGTCTCCGCCGAATGGGAAGCCGAGGGACTCAAACTTTCCAAGGCGGACCTCGAACGGCTTGCCGCCGCGACCAGCCGCTTCGTCAAACTGCCGAACTCCGGCTGGGTGGAACTGGACACGACCGCCGTGCAGGGCGCGCACGAGGCGATGGCCGAAATGGGCGTGGATGGCCTCATCGCAGTGCCGCAAAAAGTCGGCATGGAACACGTCGCGCACCTGGACGAAAACGAACTGACGCGGTTCGCCGACACGCCCGAAGCAAAGGAATTGCGCAAGCGCGTCTCCGAATTCAGAGGCGTTCCGTCCGTCGAACTGCCGAAGGGTTTGAACGCCGAATTGCGCCCGTATCAAAAGGACGGCTTCGATTTCCTCTGCCACCTCACGCAAATCCGGCTCGGCGGCATCCTCGCCGACGACATGGGCCTCGGCAAAACGCTCCAGACGCTCGCCTGGCTGGCGTGGCTCAAGGAGCAGAACAAAAAAAATCACAAGCCGTCGCTCGTCATCTGCCCGGCGTCCGTGCTGCACAACTGGCGGCGCGAGGCGGAACGGTTCACACCTGGCCTGAAGGTGCTCGTGCTCGAAAGCGGCGCGGCGCGGCACAATTTGCGCAGGCAGATTCCGCAGAACGACATTATCGTGACGAATTACGCGCTGCTCCGGCGCGATCTGGAGGAATTGCAGAAGTTCGCCTTCCGCGCGGTGATTCTGGACGAGGCGCAGTTCATCAAGAATCCCGGCGCGCAGGTTTCGCGCTCGGTGAAGCAGGTCAAGTCCGAGCACCGGCTGGCGCTCACCGGCACGCCGCTGGAAAACCGCCTGCTCGATTTGTGGAGCATCGTGGATTTCATCCAGCCCGGCTACCTCGGCAACCAGGATCAATTTGTCGAGACCTACGAACCGCGCGCGCCTGTGGCCGATGAAACCGCGCCGGTGGAACCGCTGCCGCGCGGCGAGAAGACCGAGTCCGTCCAGCGCATCGCGCGCAAGCGGCTCTCGGCCAAATTGCGCCCGCTCCTGCTGCGCCGGTTGAAGAAACACGTCGCGAAGGATTTGCCCGACCGCATCGAGGAACGCCTTGATTGCCCGCTCGGCGACGAGCAGCGCAAATTGTATCTGGCCGAACTGCGCCGCAGCCGCGACCAGGTGATGAAAGTGGTCGAGACACAGGGCATCAACAAGAGCAAGATGCACGTGCTCGCAGCGCTCACGCGCCTGCGCCAGATTTGCTGCCACCCGTCGCTCGTCGGCAGCGACACCGCCTCCGGCAAGACCGACACGCTGTTTGA
>JBEKRA010000200.1:0-4940 GCA_049519195.1 Verrucomicrobiota bacterium | reverse complement strand
AGTTTGGTTGCCAGTGGGTGGGATGCCGAAAGGGCAGCGAAGATGTTGGTCAGGTCGACGTTTTCGGAGTGAGAACATTTCGCGAGAGGTTCAGTAACCGCTACCTAATTATCGGTGTCGAGGTAAAGCCGAAAACGTTTCATTTTGGGAAGAAACTGGGCCAAGCTCTGGGTTACTCTCTTTTCGCTCACAAAGTGTATCTCGCATGTAAAGAGGAGTTCACAGTCACACAGGTCGAGTTAGCGTCAAAGCTTGGAGCAGGATTGATCCAAATCAAGAAGAAATCTGGTTGCGCTGAAGTTCTGGGCTCTCGCATGTTCGAACCGGACAAGGAAAAAATGTTGAAATTGATGATGAAGTTGGGCCTTGGTGAATGCGTCTTGTGTGGTTCAGTGTTCAGCTTTGACGACGGTTATTCTGCGAATTTGCATCGCGCCGCTGAAAATGGGTTGCCGTATGAATTGCGAAGGGGTATTGATGCAAAAGATTTTCCTTCTTTTAAAGGTAGTCGTTCAAGGACATCCCAGTATTTGTATCTTTGCAATTTGTGCAACCGGTTATTTAAGGAGGGACAATACAAGTTCAAGTAGCCTTTGTCATCAAAACATTATTTCAGGAACCAAGTTCTCGCCGCACCATTATCACAACGCCGTCGGCTGGCCTATTTGTAGAACCACAAATTTTCAATTACATCCTCCCGCTTTGCGGGATTCACCCGCTCCCATTCAATTGTTGGTAGGGCTGCGGTGCTCCGCAGCCCAAATATCAAGGCGGCGCAGCAGCGCCGCCCTACCGTTCGTCCCAACGGGACAACCCGACAATAGCCCGGCGTTTCAACGCCGGGTTGCTTGCGCATGGTCATTAGTCCCATCGGGACGGCTGAAATTCATTCCAAAAATATGGCCGTCGCATTCAATCGGGGATTTTCAGCCGTCCCTGCGGGACTTGAAATTTTGGTGGATTTATCCCGGCATTGAAATGCCGGGCTATTGTCATCGCGTCGCTACGCGACCGCCTGTTGCTGAATTTCTTCAACCCGCCACCGGCTTGGTCTCGGTTTTCAATTTGCTTTGCGGCCAGAAGGGTTTGCGGAAGGCGTCGGTGAAATCGTAGCCGTCCTGGAAATCGTCGCGCGTGTCCTTGTCGGTCTTGGCGAGCAGGCCAATCTCCACCATGTTGAAAACGATTTCGCCGAAGTCGCGGCAGCTTTCCACGCCCCATTCCTCAAACACGGTCACAACCATCGGGCCGAATTGCTGGAGCGCGAACTGGCGGATGCCTTTGAGCAGTTCCTGTCCGCTGACGTGGCGGATGTTGCCACGGGCTTCCTTGATGACGAGTTTCTGCGTGAAGTCGAGCGCCTCGCGGACGAACGCGTAGGCGTCGCGCGCGAAACGCGGGTCCTTCGCGATGATTAAATCAACCGCTTCGTCAAAATTGATCTCTTGCATTTTAAGTTTCCAACCCGGCGGGGCGAGCGTCCTCGCGAGCCGTCGTCGCTTCACTTTGACGCGCCGAAGCCGGCTTGTCAGCAGCCTCGCCTCACCAAAATTATTTTGCCTGTTGAACCGCCGCCGGTGCCGCAGGATGCGCCGCGCGCCAGGTCTTCACCGCCCAGCCCGTCAGCAGCAATGCCAGGACAATACAGAGAACCAGTTGCTCCTGCTTTGTCAGGCCTTTCACTCGGATAATTTAACCGATAAACGCGCCAACGGCAACAATGTCATTTACGATTCATGATTGATGATTTATGATTTGCGAATCAGCATGACGGTGGAGAAATCATAAATCATCAATCGTAAATCATAGATTTTCATGGCAGCCATTGGACGATTCCAGAAGGGCAACGACATCTTCCACGCGAAAGTTGTGGACGGTGAATTGTTCCGGCTGCGCGGCGATGTTTTCGGCGCGCCATCGTTCGACCGCAAACCGATTCCGCGCAAGGGCGTGAAGACGCTGGCGCCGGTCGTGCCGTCGAAAATCATCTGCGTCGGGCTGAATTACGCCGACCACGCGCGCGAGACTGGCAGGGAATTGCCGAAGGAGCCGCTGTTTTGGTTCAAGGCCACGACCTCGCTGTTGCCGGATGGAGGTAAGATTGAAATTCCATTTCCGCAGCATCGCACGGATTTCGAGGCGGAATTGTGCATCGTCATCGGGCGCAAAATCCGCAGCGTGTCGCCCACGCAGGCGCCGCGCTACATCTTCGGCTACACCGCCGCGCAGGACATCAGCGACCGGACAATCCAGAAGTCTGACGGCCAATGGGGGCGCTGCAAATCGTTCGACACCTTCACGCCGCTTGGGCCGCTGGTGGAGACGACAATTGATCCGACCGAATTGAGCATCCAGCTTTTTCAGAACGGCCAGTTGCGCCAGAACTCGAACACGAGCCAGCTTATCTTCAAGCCCGCCCAACTCGTCAGCTTCATTTCCACGAACCTCACGCTGCTGCCCGGCGATGTGATTCTGACCGGCACGCCCAGCGGCATCGGCCCGATTCAGAGCGGTGACAAACTGGAAGTGCGGATTCAGGGGCTGGCACCGCTGGTGAACCAAGTGAAGTAAGAGAGTCTTGGCAATCCGCTTTTTTCGGAGTAATGTTTCCTCAAATGAAAAAGATCGTCGCTTCCAAGAAAATTGATTGGGAAGCCGTTTGCGAGCAAACCCGCCAACGGTGCAACCGACTTTCCGATGAAGAGCGACGCAACTTGCGCGCAAAGGCACTCCGGCTAATCTACAGTTGATCACGACAAACTTGCCCTGCTTTTTCGCCGGCTCGATTTGGCAACGCCAATCATCGCTACTCCGGAAAACCTGCTCAAAAGATTTTATCCAAATTAAATTTATGCGTTGGACACAAACCCTGATTCCCACATTGCGCGAAGCCCCGGCTGACGCGGAAATCATCTCGCACAAGCTCCTGCTGCGCGCCGGCCTCATCCGCAAGCTCGCTGGCGGCGTTTACACGTTTCTGCCGCTCGGGCTTCGCTCGCTGCGCAAGGTTGAGCAAATCGTCCGCGAAGAAATGGACAGGGCGGGGGCTATCGAAGTGCTCATGCCCGCGCTCCAGCCGCCGGAAATCTGGCAGCAGAGCGGCCGTTACGAAACCGCCGGCAATGTGCTGTTCAAATTGAAGGACAGCGGCAACCGCGAATGGCTTTTAAGCCCCACAGCCGAGGAGGTCATCACCACGCTGGCCGCGAACGAAATCAATTCCTACCGGCAGTTGCCCAAGAATTTTTACCAGATCAGCTTAAAGTTCCGCGACGAAATCCGCCCGCGCTTCGGGCTGATGCGCGCGAAGGAATTCATCATGAAGGACGCCTACTCGTTCGACACCACGGACGAAGGCGCGATGGCGAGCTACAAGAAAATGTTCGACGCTTACACGCGCATCTTCGCGCGGTGCGGGCTGAAGACGTTTCCGGTCGAGGCGGACACCGGCGTCATCGGCGGCAGCCATTCGCACGAATTCATGGTGCCTGCCGAGACCGGCGAGAACGAGGTGGCCTTCTGCGAGGCCTGCGGCTACGCGGCGAACATCGAGAAGGCGACCAGCGGCATTCCCAAAACGGCGGCGCGCGAGATCGGCGCGGCGGTGGAAAAATTCGCCACGCCAGGCGTCGTCACGATTGAAGCGTTGAGCAAAGAGCCTTACAAAGTTCCCGCCAATCGGCAGATCAAGACGCTCGTTTACATCGCCGACAGCAAGCCGGTCATCATTTTGATCCGCGGCGACGACCAGTTGAACGAGACGAAATTGCTGGCCAAGACCGGTGCGGTTGCCGCGCGGCCAGCGACACCGGAAGAAATCATGCCGTTGCTCGGCGCGAAGCCGGGAAGTTTGGGCGCCGTGGTGGCGACAATGAAAAGTGGCACAGGCTTCCAGCCTGTGAGTTCCGAACACAGGCATGATGCCTGTGCCACTATTTATGCCGACGAGCGATTGCATGGCGCGAACGGCATGACGACCGGCGCGAACGAGGACGGTTTCCATTTGAAGAACGTCTCCATCGAGCGCGACATCAAAGTGACAGCGTGGCTTGATTTGCGCACCGTTACCGCCGGCGAGCCGTGCGTCAAATGCGGCAAGGCATTGAAGATCCGCCGCGCGATTGAAGTCGGCCACGTCTTCAAGCTCGGCACGAAATACAGCGAGAAGCTGAACTCCACGTTCCTCGACGTGGACGGCTCGCGCAAGCCGTCGGTCATGGGCTGCTACGGCATCGGCGTCACGCGCACGTTGCAGGCGGTCATCGAGCAGAGCAATGACAAGGACGGCATCATCTGGCCGTTGAGTGTCGCGCCATACACCGTCTGCATAACGCCTTTGAGCGTCGTGCCGGACAGCGCGGCGATGAAGCTGGCGGAAAAAATTTACTCGGAGCTGACGGCGCGCGGCGTGGACGTGATTTTGGATGATCGCGACGAGCGGCCCGGCGTGAAGTTCAAGGACTCGGAACTGGTGGGCTTTCCCATCCGCATCGGCATCGGCGAAAAATCGCTGGCCAAGGGCGAGGTGGAGATCAAGCCGCGCGGCGGCGCGCTGCAATCCGTCCTGATTGACGGGGCGGTGGCGGCGGTGTTGAAGTTGCTGGAGAAAGCGCCGTGAACCAAATCACGCCTCCGGCTTGACGTCTTCCGTGATGTCAATGTCGAGGCAATCACGGACTGCCCTGGCCAGCGTGTTTTGAGTGTAGGGTTTTTGAAGGAAGCGCGCCTGCGACCGCGAAAGCAGCTCGTCATTGATTTCGGTGGTGGTGTAGCCGCTGGTGAAGACGATTTTCAAATCCGGCCGGTCAGCGAGCAGCCGTTCGGCGAGGTCCACGCCGGAAACGCCTTCCGGCATCACCATGTCGGTGAGGAGCAGGTCAACTTCCTTGGCGCAATCGCGCCACATGCCGAGCGCCTCCTTGCCAGTGGACGCTTCAATC
>JBEKRA010000199.1:0-4978 GCA_049519195.1 Verrucomicrobiota bacterium | reverse complement strand
GAGCGAGGTAATTTCAGTGCGGGTCGTTTTGTGCAGGGTCGGGCTGGGTTGTTTAAGCATCAATCCCTATGCCCACAATCCTTCCCTCAAAGCGACCCTTTTCTTATTTCGGAATTCGGGTTCAAAGGACTGATTGCCACCGGCTCAATCAGCGGGCGGTTGGATGAAATGCTGGACAAACTGGTGGCGCTGGTGACCGAGCAACTCGAATTCACGCTCCAGGCGTTCAACAATGTGTTCCAGCGCATCGTGGCGTTTTCAGTCGCCATGTCCATCGTCGAGACGATTGCAGTCTGCACCTTGCTTTGAACCGGAATGATGCAGTAGGACAGGCGTCGCGCCTGTCTCCATCTTCCGATCGTTTGCCCCCTGCGAGGTTCACGGCGCTGAAACAAGAAAGCACGCCTCAAGGCGAAAATTATTAGTCAGAGACAGGCGCGACGCCTGTCCTACGATCTCACGCCGGCTGCCACAAATCATCAATCGCAGATCGAAAATAAATTGTCCCTTTTTTCCGGCGGGCGCACACTTATCCCGGAATGGAACCCGTGGATGACAGCGCGTTGTTGCGGCGATATGCTGAAAAGCATTCCGATGAGGCGTTTGCCGAATTGGTGACGCGCCACGTCAATCTGGTCTATTCCGTTGCCCTGCGGCAGACCGGCCATCCGCAGAACGCAGAGGAAATCACGCAGGCGGTCTTCATCATTCTGGCGAAAAAGGCGGCGGGATTGCGCCACGAAAAAGCGCTTTCCAGTTGGCTGTTTCAGGCCACGCGTTTTACGGCCATCAACTTTATGCGAAGCGAAATCCGCCGTCAAAACCGCGAACAGGAGGCGCAAATGCAGACGATTTTGAACGAAACCGGCTCCGAGGTCTGGCCGAAAATCGCCCCGTTGCTGGACGACGCGGTTGCGGCCCTGCGCGAAAAGGAGCGCCGTGCCATCGTGCTCCGCTTTTACGAGGGCCGAAGCCTGCGCGAAGTCGGACTGGCCCTGGGCGCCAGCGAGGACGCCGCCAAGAAGCGGGTTGGCCGCGCGCTGGAAAAGCTGCGACAGTCCTTTGCCAAACGCGGCGTGGATTCGACAACGGCGGCAATTGTGGAAACGATTTCGGCCAATTCTGTCCTGATTGCCCCGGCGACGCTCGCAAAAACCGCGACCGCCGCTGCGCTGGCGAAAGGCGCGACGGCTTCAACTTCAACCTTAACCCTCATCAAAGGAGCATTGAAAATTATGGCCTGGACCAAAATGAAATCCATCATGGTGACGGGCGCCTGTGTGCTGCTGGCGGGCGGCGTTTCCACCGCGCTGTTCGTCACCGCGCACCGCACGTCCGCGGAATTCGGCTATGACCGGACGTATATCTCAAATCCGGCGGCCTTCCCGCGTGAAAACGCCCGCATCACACGGTGGCGGCAGAATCCCTGGCCGGCAGAAAGACAGCGCGAGGAGGAGCGCATCAAATCGCGCCAGGCGAACGATGAAACTGTCCACGCGACGATGATTGATTTGAAGCCCTACCTCAACGCCGCGCTGACGGATTCGCCGGCCTCGCCGGTCGGCAACAGGGACGACAATATGGCCGAGCTGCCTTCCGGGAAGAACGTGTTCGCCGGCGTTCCGTTTGACGTGAAAGGAAGCATCCAATTGAACGGCGCGGTCATGAGTCTCTTCAAGAAAAATTATCCCAATCAGGTTGGCCCAATCGGCATCAACCGGACGTGCGCAAAAATTCATTTGCTGCATGGTTCCAACGCAATCCTGTCGCGTGATTTCGACCGGAGCGTGGCCAAGCTCGTCCTGCATTACGCGGATGGTGACACCCGCGAAATTAACCTAGTGGCCGGCAAACATCTTTTTGACTGGTGGGCGCCGCTGTTCACCACCGGCGTTGATCCCCGGTTTCTTCAGACGGCGCCGGGCACGGAACGGGCCTGGACCGGCAGCAATCCGTATATCAAGGCAAATCAGTCCGATGAATCCCTGGTTCTTTACAAAAGCACTTTTGACAATCCCCGGCCGGACGTCACACTGGCCAGCTTGGACTACGTTTCCACCATGACCGAGGCGGCGCCATTTCTGGTCGGACTGACGGTGGAATGAACCAATGCCAGACAGGTTCCGTTGACTTTGGAGTTCGGCGCAGTGTCCTAATTTGGTGGCGATGGCGCTGCCGCGCCATCGTGCTTCGCGGCAGCGACGCACCCACCATTGAAATTGGGACACTGCCGGAGCACGGCGTGGACGTGAACAACAACCTTTCGAGCAAATAAATCATCACCACTGGCTATGGCTTGGCCTCAACCCTGAAAGACCCATGACAAGAACAAAAACAATCGTGCTAATGCTGGCGTTGGTGGCGGTGGTGGTCGCAGTGAAAATGATTTTCTTCCCGTCCGTCAACGAGAAGTATTTTCAGACCAGCGCCGCCCGGCTGCAGCAGGCGCCGCCGGGGCTGGTCGTTGTCCGCCCGACCCATTTTTCGGATTCCGCAAAAAGGTCGTCACCGCAAAATCAGTTCGGTTATGCCGGCGTCAACCGGACGGACTCGATGGTTGGCATCAACGTGGCGTTTCAAAATCTCATCGCTGCGGCTTACAACTTCAATCCGGGGCGCGTCGCGCTGCCATCCGGTGCGCCGAAAGGGAACTTTGATTATCTGGTCACGGTGACCAAAGACGCGCAGGCGAGTTTGCAATCGGCCATTCGGCGAAAGCTGGGTTACACCGCGCACGTGGAAACCCGCGAAACGCCGGTGTTGGCGCTCAAGGTTGAAAATCCGAATTCGCCCGGCCTGAAGGTGAGCACCGCCACCCAGGAAGGCCAGATGCAAAAAAACGGCCGGCTCTATTTCACGCACGTGTCGCTGGCATTTGTGAAGGAAAACGTGGAGCAGATACTCAAGACCCCGGTGGTGGACAAGACGGGCCTGACGAACTTTTACGATTTTTCGCTCATTTGGGACGCGCAGACGGCGAAGCAGATCCAGAGCGGAACGCTGGACATTGAAACCGGCAAAATTATCCTCGCCGAATGGGGGCTGGGACTGGAACCGGACACCGAGGCCATTGATATGCTCGTGGTCGAAAAGGCGAAATGAACCGTAGCAGCCGGCGTGAGGAGGCTCTGACTGCTTCCGCTTTCCCGCTTTCCGCATTCCGCTTTTCAGTTTGAGCCTCGTCACCTCGGCTGCTACGGAGCTAAATCGAAAATAATTTGTTACCTTTTTGCCGCCGGTGTCCATATACCGGTGGAATGACAAACGACGACATGGCGCTGGTGCGCGAATACGCCCGGCGCAATTCCGAGGAAGCCTTTGCCGCGCTGGTTTCGCGGCACGTCAATCTGGTCTATTCCGTGGCCATGCGGCGGCTTCGCGATCCGCATCTGGCCGGGGAGGTCACCCAGGCGGTCTTCATCATTCTGGCGCGCAAGGCAAAATCGCTCGGTGACAAAACCGTCCTCGCCGGCTGGCTTTGCCGCACGACGCGCTACGCGAGCGCCGACGCGTTGAAAATCCAGCGCCGCCGGCAACTTCGAGAACAGGAGGCATATATGCAATCCGTTTTGAGCGAACCCGGCCCGGAGGTCTGGACGCAAATCGCGCCGCTGCTGGACGATGCGCTGGACCAGTTGGGCGAAAAGGACCACAACGCGGTCGTGCTGCGGTTTTTTGAGAACAAGAGCATGAGCGACGTGGGCGCGGCGCTCGGCGCGAGCGAGGACGCCGCGAAGACGCGCGTGAACCGGGCGTTGGAAAAGTTGCGGCAATTTTTCCTCAAGCGCGGCGTGGATTCGACGATGGCGGCCATTGCGGAAACGATTTCGGCCAATTCAGTTCTAATTGCGCCTGCAACGCTGGCAAAAACCGCAACTGCCGTGGCGATTGCCAAAGGCGCGACGGCTTCAACTTCAACCTTAACCCTCATCAAAGGAGCATTGAAAATTATGGCATGGACAAAAGCAAAAATGGTAGTTGGCGCCGTGGCGGGACTCGTTTTGGCGACCAGCGTTTCTGTTGTCGTCATTCACAAAGAGAGTCTCATTGACGGAAAGACGGAAAGCGAATGGATCAAGGGCATCGTCTATAACGGAGATGACCAGCAAAGAAAGCTATGGCATTCGCTGGGGGCAAAGGGCACAAAAATGTTGCTTCATGCCATGAAACCTCCACCGCCAGGGTTGACTGAAGAAGCAGCGATTGCCAATTGGAAACAGCGAATGGCTGCCGCCTGTCTCCTTGGCACATTGGGTAACACTTACGATGATGCAAGCGCGGTTCCCAGTGTCATCAAGCTGCTTCATACCGAAAAGGACGATAGGGTCCGGGGATTGGAGATTGGTTACTTGCAGTTGCCCATTCAAAGCATGTCCGAGAAGAACAAGGCCGCGCTGTTTCCAGAATTGATACGTTCTGCACAAGGCAAAGACATTAGTGAACGGAACAACGCCATGGTTATGCTCCAGTATTTTCCCAACCAGGCCGGCACGACGGTTCCGCTGATGGTCAATGCACTACAAGATGACAGCCCACTGGTGCGGGTGGCAGCAGTGAGGGCCTTGAAGACGGTTGACCCACAAAATGCCGCCAGCACCAATTTTGTCCCCGTGCTGGCTTGGTGCGTGACCAACCCATCTGACCGCACTCCAACCGCGCCCAACGAAGCCGTGGTTATGCTGGGCGAATTCCATCGAGAACCAGCGGTGGCTGTTCCGGCGCTCATTAAGGCTCTCGGGAGCGATCAATTTTGGTGCCGCGCAAATGCAGCGGCGGCGCTCGGCAGATTCGGCGGCCAAGCCAAACCAGCCATTCCCGCATTGCAGAAAGCGCTCGAAGATTCCGATGCCAGTGTCCGCCGTCAAGCCGACGACGCGCTTAAACGGATCAACTCCGACGCTCCTGCAAGATAGGCATTCATTCGCATTCGTGCGGTTGTAGTTGGGATGCCCGTGTCAAAAAGGCGAAATAGACCGTA
>JBEKRA010000198.1:0-4981 GCA_049519195.1 Verrucomicrobiota bacterium | reverse complement strand
ATTTGGTTCCGGTGTAAAATCGCTCAAACACGCGCGGCAGATCCGCGGCGGGAATGCCGCGGCCCGTGTCGGTCACGCTCACGACCGCCTGATGGTTTTCCTCGCTCACAAGCACCCGGATTTTGCCGTCAGTCCGGTTGTAATGGATTGCGTTGGTCAAAAGGTTTGTGATCACTTGCGCCAGACGTTCGGCGTCGCCAAAAACTTCAACCGGCGCGAGGCTGCAGAGAATTTGCAGCCGGTGCGGGAACGCGAGCGGAATGACGAATTTCACGCGATCTTCAACGATGGCAGACAGGTCTATTTTCCGCCGGTTCAATTTTTCCTGCCCGGCGTCGAAGCGCGACAATTCGAGCAGCGAGTCGGCAAGGCGCCGCATTCGTTGCGCGGTGTCAAGATTTGCGGCGAGTGCGTCCTTGTATTCGGATGCCGTGCGTTCGCGCGCCAGCGTTGTCTGGCCTTCGGAAATCAACACCGCCAGCGGTGTGCGCAGTTCGTGGGCGGCGTCCGCGGTAAACTGTTTCTGTTGCGTGAACGCGGCTTCGAGACGCGCAAAAGTGGAATTCAAAACACCCACGAGATGGCCAAGTTCGCTTTCTGTTTCGGCGACGTTTATGCGCTGGGACAAATCGCCGGAGGAAATCTTTGCGGCGGCGGCGCTGATTTTTTCAACGGGACGCAACGCGCCGGCGATGATGAGCCGCGCGCCGCCCAACCCCAATGCCAGCACAACAAGGCTGCCCAGCCCAAGCCAGCCGGCAAACCGGCGCGCTCCGGCCAGCACCGGTTCGATCGGCCGCCCGACAAGGATGCAGTCGCCGGACTCCGTCGCGTGATATGCCTCGCGGAAATCGCCGCGCGTGCGGATGTAGGTTGCGGTGTCTTTGCCAAACACTGTCGGGCGCGTGATTCCAGCGGGACAATTGACGGACTGTTGATGCGGAGCGCTCGCGCCGCGTGTCCAGATCGCAAGATAAAACCCGTCGGAAACGTCTGTTGCCAGCCGGGTCGCGTCGCCGGAAATCCCCGCGGCATTTGCAGCCGGAGGGCCGTGACGGCTGGTTTGGCCGGGCGAAGGATCCGGCAACGGACCGGAGAATGCGGAATTCAAAATGGTCAGGCGGCGTTGCAGCTCCCCGTCGAGCCTGCCAACGCTTTTTGCAAAATGAATTTCATACGCGGTGAAATTCAATGCCAGCAAAACCAGTCCCAGCAGAAATGCAATCCAAAGCAACAGCCGCCAGTGGATGGATTTGGTGAATTTCATGCGGGAACCATTCAACATCAAACGTTCAACTTTGGTTTCGGGCGGGGGTGGGTGCTGGACATTGAATGCTTTCATTTTATTTTTCGATGCAATAGCCCTGTCCGCGCCGGGTGGCAATGAGGTCGGCGCCGAGTTTTTTGCGGATGCTGAAAATGTGAACGTCCAGCAGGTTTGACAGTGTGTCGTCGTTTTCGTCAAAAAGATGCTCGAAAAGTTCGGTGCGCGAAATCACTTCACCACGATGCAGCGCCAGATATTCGAGAATGGCGAATTCACGGGCCGTGAGCGTCGCCGGATTGCCGCCGCGCGTGACGGAACGGGCGCGCGTGTCCAGCGTGACGTCGCCGATTTCAATTTTGTTGCTGGTCTTGTTCGCGCTGCGGCGGATGAGCGCGCGAATGCGGGCCAGCAATTCCCCAAGGTCAAAGGGCTTGACCAGGTAATCGTCCGCGCCGGTGTCGAGGCCCTTGATGCGGTCGTTGCGGGTGTCGCGCGCGGTGAGCATCAGGACGGGCGTCTGTTTTTTCTTGCGCAGCCGCGCCAGCAATTCCCAGCCGTCAAGCTTGGGCAGCATCACGTCCAGAACGATGGCGTCGTAGTCGTAAGTTTCCGCCTTGAACACGCCGTCCGCGCCATCCGGGGCGGTGTCCACGGCGTAGCCTTCCTCGCGCAACGACTTGGCGAGGTTGAGCAACAGTCGCGGTTCATCTTCCACAACAAGAATTCTCATGGCTGTCAGCATAGCAAAACCGCCTGGCGTGGTAACGTCATTTGACATGGTTGGTCAGTTATTCTTGCAGACGCGGTATTAAGCTTTGATTAAGAACCGGTTTGCAGTGGAATGGTTTGTGCGCTGTCCGTGAATTCGGCTGGAGTTTTTGGCGTTTTTGTGTTAAAATCTGATGTAATATCCGGTTTGGCGCTGCGTCTTAATACTTTCTTAATCATTTGACCGCTAACATGAAATGAATAATGAGAATAATGAAAACCATCCCTGCCAGTCTTGCCGGAATTGTCTCATTGTCGTTCCCTGCTGCCGCGCAACTGGTTTTCACCGGAATTCATTATCATCCGGTCGAGGGGCTGGAGTTCAACGCCGACGGAACGACATGCCACCATTTGACCAACGACATCCATGAGTTCGTGGAAATCCAAAACACCTCTGGCGTGGCGGCTGGGGTTTGGGTGTCCGGGCCAGATGAGATCGCCAACAGCGTGCAGGCCAGCGCCACGCCACAAATGCCTCCAACCTCGAACATATCGCGACCGGGCACGAAGCTCATGTTCTCATGGCCGGTTACGTCTGCCGCATTCACATTGCAGTTATCCACGAACCTAGCATCAGGAAATTTGGTGACCGTCACTTCAGCGGTGACGCAAAACACCAACGGCCAGTGGCAGGTGATAATGCCGCCGTCTGCCAATGGCGCCTTGATGTTTTACCGATGACGAAGTGACGGAAACGTAATTCACAAATTCAAATCTATTCCACAAAGCAGAATGAAAGCAAACAAGTCCCCATTCATGGCAACATGCGCCCTGGCCGTCCTCGCGGCAGGGGCGATTTCCTTTAACGCCCACGCCCAGTGCAATGTCTACATGGGCACTAGCCTGCAGACGATTGACGGCTTTGGCGCTTGCAGCGCGTGGTGCGGCCAAATGTCGGCCGCCAAGGACAAATCGCTTTTTAGCACGCTGGGATGCTCTTTATGGCGCATACGGATCGCGGACGACATAAACGCTGCAACCGATGGCGCCTGGAACGCCGAAGCCGCCAATGCCGCGGCGGCACACTCGTATGGCGCCAAGGTTTTTGGAACGGACTGGGGCGCGGCGGTAAAGGGCTGGGACACCAACGGCACGGTCTGGATCAAGCCCCAATACTTTCAGGCTCAGGCCGAGTGGCTGGCTCTGGCGGGACAGTATCACCACTTGGATTGGGTGTCTCCCGCCAACGAACCCGACTTTGGATGGCAGCAGTGGAATGCCAACGGCTACACAAATTTCACCACCAAGTTCGGGTCAGCCATTGGTTTTCCGCTTATCGAGGCCGAGAGTTTTAATTTTAGCGAGCCGTTTTCACAGACCATCGCCGACAATCCCAATGTCGCGAATTATCTCATTCCGATCGCGGCCGGTCATGGTTATGGCGCCACCCCGTCCGTCCATTCGGCGGAAATCGCGGCGGGCAAACGAGTATGGATGACTGAGAATAGTCCAACCACGCTTGGGCAGGACGACATGAGTGGATGCATCCAGGAAGCCCAAAACATAAGCCAATACATGAACAATCAATTCAACGCCTATGTTTGGTGGTGGATGTATAACACGGACACAAGTTTGAATTTTGTGGACGAGAGCGGCAACATCCACAAGAACGGCTACACCTTCGGCCAGTTTGCAAAATGGATCCGGCCCGGCTCAACCTGTGTCAGCGCCACATATGCCCCGCAGGCGAACGTCAATGTCACGGCTTACAACGTCAACGGCAGCGTGGTCATCGTGGCGGTGAATGCGAACAGCGGTTCGGTAAACCAGCAGTTCAACATTTATAACAGCAGCGCCGCGCAGCTTGAAGGTTATCAGACTTCCGCCAGCCAGAATATGGCCGATATCGGCGCCTTCGGGCTTTCAGGCGGCAGCTTTACCGCCAGCCTGCCCGCTCAAAGCGTCACGACGTTCGTTCAAACCAACGCCGCCGCGCCCAGCCTGCCGTCGTCCTGGACGGTGCAGGACATCGGGTCGCCGGGCATCGTCGGCAGCGCCACCTACACCAACACCGTGGTCACCAACGGCGTGTTCACTTTGACCGCATCGGGCACGGACATTTGGAACACGTCGGACGCGTTTCGGTTTATGTATGCGACCAACGGCGTCAATTGCACGGTAACGGCGCGCGTCAGCGCGGAGCAAAGCACCAACACGCTGGCCAAGGCCGGCGTGATGATTCGCGACAGTCTGAATGCAAATGCCGCCAACGCCTTCATCGGTTTGACCGCGAGCAACGGCGTGGTGTGGCAATCACGCTCCAGCGACGGCGGCGGCACCACGTCCAACAGCGTGACCGGCTTGAGCGCGCCTTATTGGGTCCGACTGGTGGAGAGCGGCAATTCGTTCACCGGATATTATTCGCCCGACGGCATCAACTGGACGCAGTTGGGGACGACGACGATCAGCATGGGTTCCGTGGCCTACGCGGGACTGGCGTTTTGCAACAACGGAAACACCGCGCTGGGCACGGCGACGTTTGACAACGTGAGCACGCCGGGCTGGCCGATTCCTCCACCGTCGGTGCCGACGGGATTGGCGGCGACGGCGGGCATCGAACAGGCGACTGTGACCTGGCAGCCAGTCATCTACGCAACGACGTTCATCGTCGGGCGCGCCACCGTGAGCGGCGGCCCCTACACCACCGTCGCCACCGTGAGAGGGACGGGCTATTTGGACACCGGCCTGATCGGCGGCACAACGTATTACTACGTGGTGTCAGCGACGAACAGTGCAGGCCGGAGCGCAAACACGGCGCAGGTCAGCGTGATGGCGACGACCAACATCATGTCGCCGTGGCAGGCGCAGGACATCGGAACGGTCGGCTCACCGGTGATGTTGGCTGGCAGCGAGAGCTTCACCAACGGCATTTTCACGATGACCGCGTCCGGTGCTGACATCTGGGGCACGGCGGACGGTTTCCGCTTTGTGTATGTGCCCACCAAC
>JBEKRA010000197.1:0-5004 GCA_049519195.1 Verrucomicrobiota bacterium | reverse complement strand
TTTCAAAAATCTTCAGGCGCGTCCTTGCAACAAGATGCGGCGCTTTTCAATCTTTCGCCAGCTCCACGAAGTTCTTCAGCAGTTGCAGGCCGACTGTCTGGCTTTTCTCCGGGTGAAATTGCGTGGCGAAGACGTTGTCGCGCCAGACGGATGACGCAAAGGTGTCGCCGTATTCCGTGCGCGTGGCGACGATGCCCGCGTCCGCCGGCTGCGGATAAAAGCTGTGGACGAAATAAACATAGCTGCCGCCGGCGATGCCGCGATAGAGCGGACAATCGGTCTTCACGATTTCAATCTGGTTCCAGCCGATTTGCGGAATCTTCAATCCGCGCTTTTCCGAGAAGCGAACGACGCTGCCCTTGAAAATGCCGAGGCCGGCGGCGCAGGAATTGAACTCGTCGCTCCGCTCGAACAGCGCCTGATAGCCGACGCAGATACCGAGAAACGGATTGCCTGTCTTGATGAATTCGCGCGCGGCTTCGAGCAAATCCTGTTTGCGCAGGGCGTTGATGCAGTCGTCGAACGCGCCGACGCCGGGCAGCACCATCGCCCGCGCATCGCCGATTTCCTCCGGCTTCTGGACGACGCGCACGTCCGCGCCGACCTTGAGCAACGCCTTTTGCGCGCTGCGCAAGTTTCCGGAGCCATAATCAAGCAAGGCAATCATTTGTTTTTCGATTTTAAGGCGCGACGGCACCGGAGCAGTTTGCGAATCTGGATAATGTGCGGCAAATCCTTGTCGCGCCGGATGGTTTCCTTGCTTTTCAAAATTCTTTCCAATTTCAGGACAGGAATCTTTTTCCCGCGAAAAGTCATTTTTTTTGCGTGCTTTAATTCCGCCTTGAAAGGGCCAAGACCGCCGACTTCAAAAGCGAAATTAATTGGCGTTCCGTCCTTTGTGTAAACGACCGTGTTTGCGGCCGGTGTGCAACCGATGGCGAGCGCGATATTTTGGACGCGCATGTATTGTCGGGACGGCAGATCAATCCAAAGGTCAACATCCAGGGTCGTTCCCATGACCCCCTGCACAATCGCGCCGGACATGCCAATCAATATGTAACGGATTTTTTCCGCTTCAAGGGCTTCCAATAGCCGAGCGACCGGATGAAGTTTTCGTTGAGTTGCCATCGTTCTTCGGGAGTTGCGGCCAAACCAAGTGCATGGACGGATTTTTCATCATCACTCATTCCGCGAACGTGCTTCAGCCGCGCCAGCATTTTCGCGGCGCGTTGCGGCAATGGCGGCAAAACCTTTGAGTTTTGTTTCACGCAGAAAACATATCAGATCGTCTTCATAAATTCACGCTTTGTTTTCAAACAGAGCGCGTGGAGTTTTTTTGATTTTGGAAAAAATTGTTTCATGCTATTTCAACTGGCAATGGACAATCAAACGTCGCCCAATCCTTCCCGCGCTTCGCTCGTTCGTTTTTTGCCGTGGCTGTTCGTGCTGGCGGTGCTGCTGTTTGCCGGGTTCATCCGGGTCCGGCTGCTGAACATGCCGCTGGAGCGCGATGAGGGCGAATACGCCTACGCCGGGCAGTTGATTCTTCAAGGGATTCCACCCTACGAACTGGCTTACAACATGAAATTGCCGGGAACGTATTTCGCCTACGCGCTCGGCATGGCGGTGTTTGGCCAAACCATCGCGGGAGTGCATCTGACGCTACTGGCTGCAAACGCGCTGACAATCGTCTTTGTTTTTCTGCTGACCAGAAAACTTTTCGGAACGACGGCGGGTCTTGTGGCGTGCGCCAGTTACGGCGTCATGTCGGTGAGCGTGCCCGTCGTGGGAATGGCGGCGCACGCGACGCAGTTCGTGGTGTTGTTTGCGGTGCCGGCGACACTGCTGTTGTTGCAGGCGGATGAAAACAAGCGCGCCGGAATCTTGTTTTTCAGCGGCCTGCTTTACGGGCTGGCGTTCCTGATGAAGCAGCAGGGAATTTGTTTCTGCCTGTTCGGATGTTTGTTCATCGTCGCGCGGGCGATGCGGGAGAAATCGCTGTTTACACCCAGCTTTGTGAAAAACGCTTCCGCCTTTGGCGGAGGAATGCTTCTGCCGTTTGGATTGACTTGTCTGGCTCTCGCCTGCGCCGGCGTCTTTTCCAGGTTCTGGTTCTGGACCTTCACTTACGCTCATTCGTATGTGACGGCCGAGTCTTGGCAGGATGGGATGCGATACCTCGCCGGATATTTGAATGGCACATCCGATGTGGCCATGGGATTCAGGATGATTTTGATTTTGGGATTGCCGCTGGCCTTTTGCTACAAAGCCATCCGGCAACAAGCCTTTTTCGCCGTCGTGTTCGGGCTTTTTTCGTTTCTCGGAGTGGCGGCTGGATTTTATTTCCGCCCGCACTATTTCGTCATGGCGCTGCCCGCCTTCGCCATTCTGCTTGGGGCGGCGGTGGTCGCAATGCAACGGGCGATGCGTTTCCGGATCTTTGCGGATGTTTTCAAGAGCTTCCCGTTGATTTTGTTTGCAACGGCGCTGGCGTGGGTTGTTTTTTATGAAAGCCGGTTCTTCTTCGAATGGTCGCCGGCTCAAAACGTCCGGATCATTTACGGCCCGGACCCTTTTGAGGAATCCATCGCTGCCGCGCAATATGTCCGTGAACATTCCGTGCCCGATGCGCGCATCGCTGTGCTGGGTTCGGAGCCGGAGATATATTTCTATGCGCAACGCCATTCCGCCACCGGCTACATCTACACCTACGCCCTGATGGAATCGCAGCCCCATGCGCGAGAGATGCAGCAGGACATGATGCGGGAAATTGAAACAAATCGGCCGGAATATCTGGTATATATCTCCCACGTGACTTCGTGGTCCTTTCAACCCCACTCGGACCGTGCAATCTTGGGCTGGTGCCAAGAATACGCGGGACGCTTCTATGAGCTGGTTGGGATCGTCCACAAGAGTTCCACCGGCGGGCTGGAAAGCTTTTGGGGTGACGAGGCGAAGAACCGCCACAACGACGACGGGGACTACATCGCGGTGTTCAAACGCAAACCGCCGGATCGTTGAAACGTCAAACCGGTTGCACGGCGTTGGACTCCAGCTCCCGCTCCGTCTTCAGCCGCAACTGGCCGCAGGCGGCGTCAATGTCACGGCCTTTTTCGCGGCGCAGCGTGGCGATTACTTTTTGTTTTCCCAGCGCGCGAAGAAACGCCTCGCATACTTTTTCGTCGGGACGTTCCCACTTCAGTCCTTCGACCTTGTTGTAGGGAATCAAATTCACCTTCGCGAACAGTTTTTTGGCGAGCGCGCCAAGCCGCCCGGCTTGTTCAATGGAATCATTCACCCCGGCGATCAAAATATACTCGAACGTGAGCATCCGTCCCTTTTGAATCTGGTATTGCTCGCACGCGGCGACAAGTTCCTTGAGCGGGTGCTTGCGGTTGACCGGCATGATCCGGTTGCGGATTTCATCCGTGGCGCCGTGCAGGGAAATCGCGAGGCGGAATTGCAGCGGCTCCGCGGCAAGCCGGCGGATTTGCGGGGCGAGGCCGCTCGTGGAAATCGTGATCTTCCGCGCCCCGATGCCACCGCCCCACGGCGCGTTCAGGATTTTCAGCGCCTTGAGCAAATTGTCGTAATTCGCCAGCGGCTCGCCCATGCCCATGACGACCAGATTGTCCACAGTCCGCAATCCACAGTCTCCAGTCCGTGGTCGTGCCGTAGATGACTGACCGTGGACTGTGGACTCTGGACTGCTGACTGTGGACTGTGGACCAAGTCTTTCGACTGATATGACCTGCTCCACGATTTCATCCGGCGTGAGATTGCGTTTCCAGCCGTCGAGGCCGCTTGCGCAGAATTTGCAGCCGTAGGCACAGCCGACCTGCGTGGAAATGCAGAGCGTATGCCGGTCGCTCGCCTCGCCGTAAAGCGCGGGATTGGCCGGAATCAGAACGCTTTCGATGAGCGAGCCGTCGGCGAGTTTCCAGAGAAATTTTTGCGTGGTGTCCTGCGCGCCATGCTTGCGGATGAGTTCGAGGCTGTGCAGCAAATATGTTTCGCGCAACTTTTCGCGCAGCGGTTTGGGCAGATTCGTCATGGCGTCCCAATTCGCGGCGTGGCTGGCATAAAGCCATTCGAGCAATTGCGTGACGCGATAAGCCGGTTGTTTCCAGCTTTTGAACTGCGCCTCCAGTTCCTCGCGCGTCAGGGATTTGATGTCAGTCGGCACGCGGGCAGGTTAAACGCCACGCGCGGGGAAACCAAGCGGGTTGTCAGAAATGATTGAGCTTTTCGGAAGATTTTACCGCTCACCGATGGCAGACAGCTTTGACCGTGGTCTGCCAGCACGGGACTGGCAACGATAGGAATTAAGGCCAGCTTGTCATAATTTGGTTGGTGTTAGCCGTGATCGTGTAGAACTTGGCGCTAGAAATAACGGTTCCGCCTGGGCCTGGAGGAAACGGCCCCGTGTTTGCGGGTCGAATTGCTGGTTGGCTGCTATTCGCGCTCATGGAGGGCAACGTGCCATAAACGACGATGTTGGTTGGTTGGTGAAGGTTGTTCAAATAAATCTGAGACCAGTTTGTCGTTTCCGGCACGCCGTTGGTATAGGTGATGGTGGAAATCAGCGGGACAGAGGGATTTCTGTTCAACCAGCCAACGACAGTGCAAACCTCTTGCCAGCCGGTAGTCAGGTTGGTGGTGGTCAAGAGTGAATAATTATAGACGGCGATATAAGGATAGGCGGGGTCAAGGTTGGCATCGGAGAAAGTATTGGTTTCCATCCACAGCGCCACGGACGGCGGCGTGGTGATGCCAGGCGCGGTGGCGTTTATCTGGCTGCCATTGGTCAGGTTTATGCCGTTGACCGACAAGAAAGGCGGCAGCGAACTGGCAGTAATTCCGGCGCTGTTGGAGACAACGACGCCATTGGAAAGATAAAAGATCGTGACGGGCAGCGATAGATTCGTGTTAACGGACGCAGATTTGATGCTGGCATTGTTTCCATTGATTGCCGATTGTGGTGGTTGAATACCAGTTTTGCCG
>JBEKRA010000196.1:0-5006 GCA_049519195.1 Verrucomicrobiota bacterium | reverse complement strand
AATCGCCATTGAAGTGCATTCGAGACGGTCAGGTAGCCGACTTCAGGCGGATTCCGTAACACCTCGTCAGCAAGCGTTTCCGCTTCGACTTCATCCACCGGCAGCATCCGCTCTTGAAAAAAGGCGAGAATGTCGTCACGGTTGGCTTTGTTTTCAACCAGCTTGCGAAGTCCCGATGTCGTTTGAAAGTCCGCCGTTTGCTCTTTCTGGACAAAGATGGTGTGTTGAATATCGAGCTTACAGGTTTTATTTGCCGCGTCGTCGTGCTTGTCATACACGAATACGAGCAACGAGTATCCGAGTCCGTAAATTTTCTGGCGGGCGCTCTTGAACGGACACGATGACTGCGGCTGGCGGATGCTCGTGACTTTGATGTCAACGCCAAGTTCTGGAAAATCAATTCCTCTGGCGGAGTTGCCGCGTCCGTAAGCGTAGCGGCTTTGGAGAAGCGACTGAAATTTGTGTTCCAAGTAAGTGCCAACGGCTTTTCCGTCAGTCACGCCAAACAAACTCGGCTCTGCGTGTTTTGATTCGGCTTTCGCAAAGCTGGTCGCTTCTTTTTGCAGCAGTTCGATTGTGAGTTGCTTCGGCATGATGTCGTGGCGTAATCAATTTTAACCGCAATATCCCCGATGCACAGCTATTTTCACGCATTCACTTGTTCTTCCTGCGCCAGCAGCGCCTCGAATTCGCGCAGGCTCGGCTTGATTTCGCGGGCTTTTCCGCAATGACCTTGCACGGCGTCGAGCGTCTTCAATCCATTGCCGGTGACGCAGATGACGGCGGAAGAATCGCGCGGGATTTTCCCGGACGCAATGAGTTTCTTCGCCACACCCACGGTCACGCCGCCGGCGGTCTCGGCAAAAATGCCTTCCGTCTCGGTCAGCAGCTTGATCGCGTCGCGGATTTCGTCATCGGTCACGTCCTCGGCCGCTCCGCCGGTGTCGCGCATCACCTTGAGCGCGTAAAAACCGTCCGCCGGCGTGCCGATGGCGAGCGATTTTGCAATCGTGTCGGGCTTGACCGGCTTGAAGAAATCGAGCCCGGCCTTTTGCGCGACGGAAATCGGCGAGCAGCCGGTGGCCTGCGCGCCATGGATGTGCGTCCCGGTGTTCGCGACGAGGCCGAGCTTCACAAATTCCTGGTAGCCCTTGTAAATTTTTGTCAGCAACGAACCGGACGCCATCGGCACAATCGTGTGTTGCGGCAGCCGCCAGCCGAGTTGCTCGGCAATCTCATACGCCATGCTCTTGGAGCCTTCGGCGTAATACGGGCGCATATTGACGTTCACAAATGCCCAGTCGAATTTGCCCGCGATCTCGGCGCAAAGACGGTTCACTTCGTCGTAGTGGCCTTTGATGGCAATGACGTTCGCGCCGTAGATGAGCGAGTTGACGATTTTGCCGTGCTCCAAATCCGACGGAATAAAAACGTAGGATTTCAACCCGGCGCTCGCAGCTTGGGCGGAAACGGCGTTGGCCAGATTTCCCGTGGACGCGCAGGCGACGGTGTCGAAGCCGAGTTCCTTTGAGCGGCTCAACGCCACGCTCACGACGCGGTCTTTGAACGACAGGGTGGGGTAGTTGACGGCGTCGTTCTTGACCCACAATTCGCGGATGCCGAGCGCTTTCGCGAGGCGGTCGGCCTTGATGAGCGGCGTGAAGCCGGCTTGCGTGCCAACGGTCGGTTCACCGGCGATGGGCAGCAGCTCGCGATAACGCCACATCGTTCGCGGACGCGACGCGATGATTTCGCGTGAAAGGGATTTCT
This sequence comes from Verrucomicrobiota bacterium, assembly GCA_049519195.1. Classification (GTDB taxonomy): domain Bacteria; phylum Verrucomicrobiota; class Verrucomicrobiia; order Limisphaerales; family UBA11358; genus UBA11358. The sequence continues at coordinate 3,236 of JBEKRA010000196.1, read as the reverse complement.
TTATGCGGTCATAGTCGTAGGCGACTTCGAGCGGGCCGAAGTCGAATTCGCAGACGTGCGTGGCCGTGAGCGGATATTCGCGTCCGCACTCGCGGCACTTGAGCGCCTTCATGTAACCGTGTTGTTCACGCATAAAATATTTTCCGGTAGGGCGGCGTTGCTGCGCCGCCCAAACTTCTCCAAGAGGCCGAGCGGCAGCTCGGCCCCACCAATTTTGTTTTTGATCCTGGTAACAAAAAAGCCCCGACTCACGATGAGAAGGGGCGACAAAACGATTGTGCTGCTCCTCATTTTCCCCGGGCCAATGATGCCTGGGCTGGAATTGGCACCTGACATTGAAACTTAAATTCAACCGGTTGCCGTGGTGTCATCGGGCCAGTCCCTCAACCACTCGTCATGAGTCCGTCAAATCAACGGATGCGGATAGATTGATATGAATCAGTTAAAATGTCAACAAGCTTTTTTTTCGCGTGCAAAAACCAGTTGACGAATTACTTCCAAAGGTGTATAAATAACACGATTTGATGGATAAAAGGGTGGTTTTGTGGCACAACGCCAATCACGGTTCCTCACCAATTAGTTGTGCCACAAGGGGAGTTGTGCGCATTATATTGTGGTTTTTTTGCTGGACTTTAACCGGCAATTTTGTTTTTTTAACTGAAAGCAAGGTCATGTATCTAAAAAATTTAACCCTGTTTGGGTTCAAGTCCTTCGCGGACAAAACCGCGTTGAGTTTTCAGTCTGGTGTCACGGCCATCGTCGGTCCGAACGGCTGCGGCAAGTCCAACGTCTCCGATGCCATCCGATGGGTGCTCGGCGAACAGTCGGCCAAGGCGCTGCGCGGCGGCGAAATGGCCGATGTGATTTTCAACGGCACGGACGGCCGCAAGCCGATGGGCATGGGCGAAGTGTCGCTCACGCTCGGCGAAGTGGCCGGGGAAAACTTGCGGGCGGCGGGCGTCGAGGTCGCTTACGACGAGGTCACGCTGACGCGCCGGATTTTCCGGGACGGCAACAGCGAGTATTTTCTGAACCGCACGCCGTGCCGGCTAAAGGACATCCAGCAGCTTTTCATGGGCACGGGCGTCGGGCGGACGAGCTACAGCATCCTTGCGCAGGGCCACATCACCCAAATCCTTTCCACCAAACCGGAAGACCGCCGGATGATTTTTGAGGAAGCCGCGGGCATCACTAAATACAAAAGCCAGAAAAGGGAATCACTGCGCAAACTCGAATACACCGAGCAGAATCTCCTGCGCGTGGCGGATTTGATCCGCGAAGTGAAGCGGCAGATCGGCTCGCTCCAGCGGCAGGCCGGCAAGGCGCGCCGCTACAAACAGATTTCAGCCGAACTGCAACACCTCGACACGCAGCTCGCGCGGCACCAGTTCGACGTTTTGCAGGCGGAAATCGCGGAAAAGAATGCCGCCGCGGAAAAGTTGCGCGGCGAGATTGAAACCGGCTCCGCCGACGTTCTGCGCTGCGAGGACGAAATCAAGCATCTGCGCGAGCGGCTTTCGGAGCTGGAGCACGAGGTCGCCGCGATGCAGCAGCGCGGGCTGGAATTGAAGGGCGAAACGGACCGGCACGAGAGCCGGATTCAGTTCAACGAGGAGCGTTTGCGCGAGCTGGCGGTGCAGAACGCCAAGGCGCTGGCGGACATCGCGCAGGCCGAGGAACGCTGCCGCGCCGCGCGGGAGGAATTGAAGGCCGTGGCCGAGAAGCTGTCCGCCTCCGAGACCGCGCTCGCGCAACACCGCCTCGCGCTGGAGAACAAACAATTGGCGTTGAACAAGGTCGAGGAGGATTTGAAATGCCGGCAGGAATCGCTGCGCGAGGCGCAGTCCGCCGCGTTTTCCGCCGCGCAGGATTTGACGCGCATCCGCAACGAAATCACCGCGCTTGATTTGCAAAAGCAGGGCAACTCCATCCGCCTTGAAAAACTTTCCGCCGAGAAAATCCAGCTTGAGGAGGAGCGCGCGCGGCTCGAAACGCGTTTGAAGGAATTCACCGCGAGCGTCGAGGTGGAAAAACTGAACGCCCAGACCACGCGCGGTTCGGTCGAGCAGCGGCAGGGACGGCTGCACGAACTTCAGGTTGAGTTGCAGGCGTCGTCCGCCGAGCAGGACCAGTTTTTGCAGGCGCAGGCAGAGAAGCGCTCGCGGCTCACGGTGCTTGAACAACTCGAAGGCTCGCGCGAGGGTTTTGACGCGGGGGCGGTCGCCGCGTTGCGCCAGTCGCGCTCGGTCATCGGCTCGCTGGCGGACCGCATCCGTGTTCCCGACCAGTTCGTCGTCGCGGTGGAAAACGCGCTCGGCCATCATTTGCAGCTTGTTTTGACCGAGCAGCCGTCGTCCGCGCAGGAAATCATTGCGGAATTGAGCGCGAACAAAACCGGCCGCGCGAGCGTCGCCGCGCTTTCAATCGCCATTCCTGATGACAAGCAACTTGTGTTCGGCGGGGAATTGTCGCCAGATGAGAATAAAACCGCCGCGCAAAACGGTTTGAAACAAGGCCAGTTCGTCCGCGCGTTGGATGTCGTCCAGGCCGAACCGTCCGTGGACAAACTTTTGAAGGCGCTCCTGGGCCGCACGTTTATCGCTTCTGATTTGGGCACGGCGACGGCGCAAATCCAGAACGGCCACGCGGGTTGCGATTTCGTCACGCTGACCGGCGATTTGTTGAGCCGTCACGGCGTCTATACCGGCGGCTATTTGAACGGCCACGGCAATCCCAAAGGCCCGGCTTCCATTCTGGGCCGCAAGAACCAGATCACCGAGCTGCAAAATGAATTGACGGAGGTCCAGAACCGCGTCGCCGAGATGAGCCGCCGCCGGGGCGCGCTGCTGGGCGAGCAGACGGAATTGCAGGCCGGCTTGCAACAGGCGCAGACTGAATTACGCGAGCGGGAAGTCGCCATTGCCACGCGCGAAGGCGAGTTCAACGCGCTGCAAAATTCCAACCGCCTGCTTCACCAGAAGATCGAGACGGTCATTTTTGAAATCCAGAGCCTCGCCGCGCAGGAACAGGAAGGTTCGCAGAAACGCAGCGCGCTGGCGGCGCAACTGGCCGAACTGGAATCGCGCGAACGCGCCGGCCAGGAAAAAGTCGCCGCGCTCACGACGGAACTGGAAAATCTCCGGCAGCAGCGCGACGCCGCCAACACAGCGCTCACCGAGAGCAGGGTTGCGCTCGCGGCGGAGGAGCAGCTTTCGGCGTCATTCCGCCAGCAGCAG
>JBEKRA010000195.1:0-5006 GCA_049519195.1 Verrucomicrobiota bacterium | reverse complement strand
CATCCCTTGCCGACGTTGGCATCGTCCAGTCCGGGCCAGAGATGGCGGCCTTTCACGTTTTGCGCCGTCCACCAATTGAGAAGGACGGGAAAACCTTGCTGCGGCGAGTCCACCGGCCAGTAAAGCTGCGGCGCAAAATAATCGAGCCAGCCGCTGGCGAGCCACAGGCGCGAGTCGGCGTAGAGGCTCGCGTAAGCGTCCAGCGCCTTGGGATTGATGCCCGGCGCCACGCCCGGACGCCAGATGCCGAACGGGCTGATGCCGAATTTCACCCACGGTTTCGCGGTCTTGATGGATTGATAGACGTTCTGGACAAATTGATTCACGTTTTGCCGCCGCCAATCGTCGCGGATCAGGCCGCTGCGCAGGCCGTATTTCTGCCAGCTCGCGTCGTCGGGATAGTCCAGCTTGCGTCCCAGCGCGTTCTTCACCGGGTAGGGATAAAAATAATCGTCGAACGTCACGCCATCCACGTCGTAGCGCCGCACCACGTCCATGACCACGCGCAGGACGTATTCGCGCACAGCGGGTTCGCCGGGGTCGAGCCAGAATTGCGTGTTATATTCGCGGACGAGTTCCGGGTGCGTCCTGGTGATGTGATTTCGCGCGACAATAGATTTCGACAACGGATGCAGCGCGCGAAACGGATTGAACCACGCGTGCAATTCCAGTCCGCGCTTGTGCGCTTCCGCGATGGCGAAGGCGAGCGGGTCGTAAAACGGCTGCGGCGCCCGGCCCATCATGCCAGTGAGCCGCTCCGACCACGGCTCAATCGGCGAGGCGTAAAGCGCGTCGCTGGACGGGCGGACCTGGAGAATGACCTCGTTGAAATGAAGCTGTGCCGCGCGGTCGAGCAGCGAAATCAATTCCGCCTTCTGTTGCGCGACCGGCAGGCCGGGTTCGGACGGCCAGTCCTGATTCGACGCGACGACCGAGATCCATGCGCCGCGAAATTCGCGCGGCGGCTCCGGCGGGACGACGACAGCAGGCCGATAGACAAAATCCACCGCGAACAGCATCGCGGGCGTCAGCCAGATGAAGGCCGACAAAATTGTGATTCGGGTTGTCATTAAATGGTGCGCAGATTTAGACGCGGTTGGAGGGCAATTGGCAAACTTTTTCCTGTTAAAACGGTCTGTTTGCGGGGCAATTGACACCGCGCGGCAATTATGTTTTACTCTGGCCATTGCAGCCTAAATCCAGCTTCCTTCCTGAAGCCGGATGCGGGGGAACCAGTTCCGGGGCGTAAGCCGCGGATGGGGCGAATGGCGCGCGGCAACGCGAACCAAGGCCACTTTCAAGGCCAAGCCCGTCAGCTAACCTCGCCGGCATTTGGAAGGGCGAGCCTCTGAACCGCGAAGTCCGCGGTTGTCAAGTTCACCCGGACGGAAATTGCGGCGTGGTAGCGTTCATCGCGGCACGTCCGCCCTTTTGAAAATGATTATGCTTGATGCCGTCTATGTTGGAGTCGCAGTGATGTTCTTCGTCGCGTTCGCGTTTTATGCGCGCGGCTGCGAAAAACTTTGATCTGATTTTATGGAAAGTCTCATCCTCGGAATCATCTCGGCCGCGCTCTGCGTGTATCTCATCGTTGCCATGCTGCGGCCGGAAAAATTCTAAATCGCCATGAACGCCCATCAATGGTTGGAACTCGCGCTCTACATCGGCGCGCTCGCGCTCGTCACCAAGCCGCTCGGCTTGTTTATCAACCGTGTGCTCGACCCCGGCGGCCGCACCTGGCTCGACCCCGTTTTTCGCCCGCTCGAAAAACTGACCTACCGCGTGCTGCGCGTTGACCCGGCAAAGGAACACGACTGGAAACAATACACCTTCGCGGTGCTGATCTTCAGCCTGGTGAGTTGTCTGTTCACCTATGCGATTCTGCGTTTGCAGCAATACTTGCCGCTAAACCCGCGGCATCTCGGCGCGCTGTCGCCGCATATCGCGTTCAACACCGCCGTCAGCTTCACCACGAACACGAACTGGCAGAGCTACGGCGGCGAATCCACGATGTCATATTTCTCGCAGATGGTCGCGCTGGCCATCCACAACTTTTTTTCCGCCGCGGTTGGCATCGCGGTCGCGGCGGCGCTGGTGCGCGGCATCGCGCGGCACACGGCCGCGACCATCGGCAACTTCTGGGTGGACGTGACGCGCATCATGTATTACCTGCTGCTGCCCATTTGCCTCGTGCTGGCGCTGTTTTTCGTGTCGCAAGGCATGATTCAAAATTTCAAACCCTATACCGTCGCCAAACTCATCGAGCCGCAGACCATTTCCGTCCAGAAGACCGACGCGAACGGCAAGCCGGCCGTTGACGCCAATGGCAATCCGGTCATGGTGAACCAGTCCCTCGACACCCAGACCATCGTGCAGGGGCCGATGGCGTCGCAGACGGCCATCAAGATGCTCGGCACCAACGGCGGCGGTTACACGAACGCCAACGCCGCGCACCCGTTTGAAAATCCAACGCCGCTCTCGAACTTCCTGCAAATGCTCGCGCTCCTTTGCATCGGCAGCGCGCTGACTTATCACCTCGGCCGCGAGACAAAAAATCAAAAGCACGGCTGGGCCGTCTGGTCGGCGATGTTCGCGATGTTTCTCGCCGGCGTTCTCGTCTGCTGGTGGGCGGAGTCGCGCGGCAACCCGATGCATCAAAAACTAGTGGGGCAGGCTTCCAGCCTGCCATCTCTTGCCGGCAACCAAACCACGCAGGCTGGAAGCCTGCCCCACTTTCCCAACATGGAAGGCAAGGAAGTCCGCTTCGGCATTTTCGATTCCGCGCTTTTCGCCACGGTGACGACCGACGCCTCGTGCGGCGCGGTCAATTCCATGCACGATTCGTTCACGCCGCTCGGCGGACTGGTGCCGCTCTTCAACATCCAGACCGGCGAGGTTATCTTCGGCGGCGTCGGCGCGGGGCTTTACGGCATGTTGATCTTCGTCATCCTAGCCGTGTTCATCGCCGGGCTGATGGTCGGGCGCACGCCGGAATATCTCGGCAAAAAAATCGAGGCCTACGACGTGAAAATGGTGCTGCTGGCGTTCGTGATTCTCGCCTTCATCATTCTCGGATTCACGGCCTGGGCGTCGGTAAGCAACTGGGGCATGTCCAGTCTGGCAAATCAAGGCCCGCATGGTTTGAGCGAAATGCTTTACGCCTACACTTCCGGCGCGGGCAACAACGGCAGCGCCTTCGCCGGCCTCAACGCCAACACGCCGTGGTATGACACGACGCTCGGCATTGACATGCTGCTCGGCCGGTTCGGCATGATTGTGCCGCTGCTGGCGCTCGCCGGTTCGCTCGCTCGCAAAAAAATCATCCCCGCCGGCGCCGGGACGTTTCCTGTGACTGGAGCCACCTTCGTCGTCCTGCTCGTTGGAACCGTGATTCTCGTCGGCGCGCTGACCTTTTTGCCCGCGCTCGCGCTCGGCCCAATCGTTGAACATTTTCTGATGCTGAAAGGAAATCCATTTTGAATCCAACATTTCATTTGAATGGGGAGCGCGCCCGCCCCGGGCGCAGTTCGACGCGCCTCGCGTCGAACACTTCGCGGTGCGCGCATCCAAAATGGGAAAAAGCATCCGGCGATGCCGTGCGGCTGGCGGACGGGGCGTCCGCCAGAACGCGCGAGGCGCGCGTGCTCCCCGTGAAACAATAAGTTTTATGACTCAAAAATCCGTTTCCATCTTTGATTCAAAAATTCTTTTGCCCGCGCTCGGCGAGACGTTCAAGAAGCTGGACCCGCGCCTGATGGTGAAAAATCCCGTCATGTTCGTCACGATGGCCGGCGCGGCCATCAGCACCGTGGAAATTTTCCGCTCGCCCGGCCAGACCTTGTTTGTCGCGCAAATCGCCGTGTGGCTCTGGTTCACCGTGCTGTTCGCGAACTTCGCCGAAGCCATTGCCGAAGGCCGCGGCAAGGCGCAGGCCCGGGCGCTCCGCCAGACCCGCACGCGCACCAACGCGAACAAAATAGTGGCGCAGGCTTCCAGCCTGCGTTCGGAAAACAACAATTCGCAGGCTGGAAGCCTGCACCACTACAAAACCGAAACCGTGGACGCTGATTCGCTCCGCAAAGGCGACGTGGTTCTCGTCAGCACCAATGAAATCATTCCCGCCGACGGCGAAGTCATCCTCGGCGCGGCGACGGTGGATGAATCAGCCATCACCGGCGAATCCGCGCCCGTCATCCGCGAAGCCGGCGGCGACCGCAGCGCCGTCACCGGCGGCACGCGCGTGCTCTCGGACGAAATCAAAATCCGCATCACGGCCAATCCCGGCGAAGGTTTTCTGGACCGCATGATTTCACTCGTCGAAGGCGCGAGCCGCCAGAAAACGCCGAACGAAATCGCGCTCACGATTTTGCTCGCGGCGCTGACCGTCGTGTTTTTGCTTGCCGTTGTGACGCTGAAACCGTTCGGCATTTATTCCGGCACGATTTTCTCCAACGCCGTGCTCATCGCATTGCTCGTTTGTTTGATTCCGACGACCATCGGCGGTTTGTTGAGCGCCATTGGCATCGCCGGCATGGACCGTTTGCTCCAGCGCAACGTGCTCGCCATGAGCGGACGCGCGGTCGAGGCCGCTGGCGACGTGGATGTTCTGCTGCTCGACAAGACCGGCACCATCACGCTCGGCAACCGCCAGGCCACCGCGTTTGTGCCCGCGCCCGGCGTCACGGAACAGGAGCTTGCCGACGCCGCGCAGCTCGCGTCGCTGGCCGACGAAACACCCGAAGGCCGCAGCATTGTCGTGCTCGCGAAAAATTTCGGCATCCGAGGACGGACGATTCACGAACTGCCCGGCGCGAGCTTTGTCCCGTTCACCGCGCAGACGCGCATGAGCGGCGTGAATTTGGAGGACCGACAAATCCGCAAAGGCTCGGCGAACGCCATCCGGCAGTTCACCGGTGGAATGTTCCCCGCGGAAATTGAAAAAATCGTGGAGGCGATTTCACTTTCCGGCGGCACGCCGCTCGCCGTCGCCACGCGGGAACGCGTGC
>JBEKRA010000194.1:0-5028 GCA_049519195.1 Verrucomicrobiota bacterium | reverse complement strand
CGCAAAAATCAAGTCGAGCGCCTCCGCCCACATCAGGGGCGGGCTGTGCTTGACCAGCGGGTCGCGGTTGGGCAGGACGCCGTTTTGCGTCCCGTAATGCGGCAGAGCGCGGTCGAAGTTCAGGGATTGTTCGTAAATGACCTTGCGCGCGCCGAGGTCAATGACAACGGCGCTCAAGCTTTGGGTGCTGGAATCGAGTCCGATAAATAATTTTGCCATGGGTAGATTAAGGTGTTGTTTTTGGCGGGCAGTTTAACAAGAAAATCCGTCCAAGCAATAAAAACCTTGATTCCGTTTGTGACAAAAAAACGGCGACGCCGGAGCATCGCCGCCTTTTGAATCAATCGGCTTACCAGAACTTGTAGTAGAACAGGACGACACAGCCGATGACAATCGCGCTTAGCACCACGTCCAAGGCATTCCAACTGGCCTTTGTGGCGGCCTTTTCTTCGGGCGTCGCGCCATACCAGGTGTATTTGATGGTCTTGGCATCCGGCGCCTTGGTCATCAGGCTGATGATAATCATCAGCGCGGCGGTCAAGACAAACAGCCCTTCGCAGTAATAGAGCCAGTGGATTTTCCAAAAATCAAACAACAGGCCGTTATGCGTGGCACGGATTGCGGCCATACCGGCGTCGAATTGGGCCTGGGTGATGACACCGTGGTAGTGATCGACTTTGAGCTTGGACACCGCATCGGCGTCGTTGCGCATGATGAGGTCGGCAGCGAGACGTCCGAACCCGCCGATCATGCCGATGACGAAGGCCCACAAGGCGGCGGGCGCGGTGGCGCGTTTCCAGAACACGCCCATGGCAAACAGCACGGCGATGGCGGGCGAGAGATAGCCCTGCACGTTCTGCAAATACAGGTAAAGCGGCATGTGGAGGTTTTTGATCACCAGCACCCAACATATGCCTATGAAGACGATTGCAGCCGTGGCGATGCGGCCGACAATCACCTCGGTTTTGGGCGAAGCGGTCGGATGCCATTCGCGGTAGAAATCCATCGTGAACAATGTCGCGGATGCATTGAACTTGGAGCCCAGCGACGCCATGAGGGCGACGATCATGCCGCAGGCGACCATGCCGCGCAGGCCGTGCGGGAGGATTTGCGCCACGAGCGAGGTGTAGGCGGCGTCGCCGCTGGTGCTGAAACCGACGCCTGGCGCCTTGGTGAGCGCAAAGGCAACCATGCCCGGCACCAGGAAGATGAACACCGGGGTCAGTTTGAAAAAGCCGGCGAGAATGCTGCCGCGCCGGGACTCCTGCTGGTTTTTGCCGGCGAGCACGCGCTGGACGATATACTGGTCGGTGCACCAATACCAGAAACCGATGATGGCGGAGCCGGGCAGAATCGCCAGCCAGGGCCAGTCGGGATCGTTGATGGAGCGAACCAGGTGAACACCTTCACCGTGCCAAGTGGCATCTGCGACCGCTTTGAGGGTGGCATGCCAGCCGGCAATCAGGCTGCCGTTGCCCAGCACATGAAGTCCCATGTAAAGGATGCAGACGGAACCAAGGATGAGCACCGGCGACTGAAGCACGGCGGTATACATGATGACGCGCATGCCGCCGAAGACGGTGTAAAGACCGGTGGTGAAGGCCAGCCCAAGCGCGATGGCCCAGAAAACGTCCACGTCGCCCAATCCCGGAATATGAATCTTATCCACATTCAGCAAAGTGCGGATAACGACATCGCCGGCATAAATTGTCGCGGCAATTTTCGTCAACACCAAGCTGGCCATGGTGAGCAGGCTCAAAACATTTCGAGAGCCACGGCTGAAACGCAATTCGAGGAATTCCGGCATTGTGAACACCTTCATGCGGTCGTAGAGCGGCACGAAAGCCCAGCCCAGAATAATGATCCACCACGCATGCATTTCCCAGTGCGCCATCGCCATGCCGGTGACAAACCCGGCGCCGGCGAGGCCGACGAGGTGCTCGGAACCGATGTTGGAGGAGAAGATGGAGGAACCGATTTGCAGCCAGTTCGCATCGCGCCCGGACAGGAAGTAATCCTTGCCCGACTCGTTCTTCTTCCGCATGGAATACCAGACGGTCAGGATCATGCCGACGGCAAAGGCGATGATGACGGCCAGGTCCAAGCCGTTGAACACCGTGCCTTTCAATCCCCCCACCACGGACGCCGTGGCGAGGGCGTTCGTTGCCACGTCCATGTTGTTGGTTGCCGCCAATACGCTATTGGTTATTTCATTCATAGAATTTTATTTCACGATTTGATTATTCAGCGCTGAATTTGTAGGCAATGGTGTTGTGGTAGGTCTGGCCGGGCTTGAGTTCCACCGACGGGAAATTCGGCTTGTTCGGCGAGTCGGGATAATGCTGCGGCTCCATGCAGAAGGCGTTGCGGCGCTGATAAACTTTGCCCTCCTTGCCGATGAGCGTGCCGTCGAGGAAATTGCCGGCGTAAAATTGCAGGCCTGGCTCGTCGCTCCACACTTCCATAACGCGGCCGCTTTTCGGATCGGAAACGCGCGCCATCAGGCCGAACTGGCCGGCCGGTTTGTTGATGACCCAGTTGTGGTCGTAGCCGGGGCCGTATTGCAGCACGGTGTTGGGATCGTTGATGCGCGCCCCGATGGCGGTCGGCGTGCGGAAATCAAACGGCGTTCCCGCCACGCCGGCAAATTCGCCGGTCGTGATCAAGCCGCTGTCCACCGGCGTGGTCTTGTCGGAATTGATATAGACACTGTGGTTGAGGGTGTCGCCATTGCCCTGGCCCGCCAGATTGAAGTAGGAATGATGCGTCAGATTCACGACCGTTGGCTTGTCCGTGGTCGCGGTAAATTGCAGCTTCAATTCGTTGTCGTCGGTCAGCGTGTAGGTCGCCGTGACGTTCAGGTTGCCGGGGAAACCCTCCTCGCCGTCCTTGCTCAAATAATTCAGTTTGAGCCGCGGGCCTTTCGAACCGACGTCGGCTTTCACCGCCGTCCACACGACCTTGTCGAAGCCCTTCACGCCACCGTGCAGCGAATTCGGGCCGTTGTTCGTCGCCAGCGTGCAGGTCTGGCCTTCGAGCGTGAATTTCGCGCCGCCGATGCGGTTGCCGTAACGGCCGATGAGCGCTCCGAAATACGGGCAGGCTTTCACATAGCCGGGGTTCACATAACCGTCCAGGCTGTCGAAGCCGAGAACGACGTCGGCGAACTCGCCGTTTTTGTCCGGCATCGTGAGCTTCTGCACAATCCCGCCATAGGTCATGATGCGCGCCTCGGCGCCCCTGGAATTGCGCAGCGTGTAAATGTCAACGGGCGTGCCGTCCGGGGTTTTGCCGAAGGCGGCCTTCGTGACCGTGGATGTTGAGTTTGAGTTGGACATAGACGCACAGCCTGCCAGAGATGCTGCCAGCAGTCCAGTCGCCATTGCTTGTGTGATGTGGTGGTTCATATCGGTGTTTTGTTTTGTTATCATGGATTTTGGATTTGTTGCACGATGCTTTCCGGGACCGTCAAAACTGTTCCGTGCCGGGCGCCTTTCGGGAAGGACACCTCCGGCGAAATGTCATGCCATGCTTTCATGTCTGCGGATTTAATCGCGCCATAGTATTTGGGATTTCCATAATGGTCAAAAAAAATGTAATACTCGCCGCCAATCTTGACCGCCGTCGGTCCAGACGCTTCGCGACAGCCAGGCGCCGCCGAATTTCGCGAAGGGTCTGGACCGCGGCGCGTTCACCGCCACTTTCGCCCGGACGACACGCAGCCAGCTGGACATTGAATGTTGGATGTTCCATTCTTCCATTTCATTTCTGCCCGTAATACGCCTTGGGGCCGTGTTTGCGCAGGAAATGCTTGTCGAGCAGCGCCGCCGGCATGGATTTTATTTTTGGATTGATGCGCAACGTCTCGCCCGCCAGCCGCGCGACATATTCCAGCGTGATCGCGTTATGAACCGCATCGCGGACATCCTTGCCCCAGCAAAACGGCCCGTGGTTGGCGACGAGCACGCCGGGACGCTCCGAAGGATTCAGCTTTTTGAACGTCTCGACGATGACGTGGCCGGTGTTCGCCTCGTAATCTTTTTTTATTTCGGCGGGTTTCATCCCGCGCGTGCAAGGCACCTCGCCATACCAGTAATCCGCCTGCGTCGTGCCGTAAGCCGGAATCGCACGGCAGGACTGCGCCCAAGCCGTCGCGTGCAGGCTGTGCGTGTGTATGACGCCGCCGATATTCTTGAACGCGCGGTAAAGCACCAGATGCGTTGGCGTGTCGGAACTCGGTTTGAGGTAGCCGTCAACAACCATGCCGGTCTCCAGCGAGACGACGACCATGTGTTGCGGCTTCATGTTGGCGTAAGGCACGCCGGATGGTTTGATGACGACATGGCCGTGCCCGCGATCAATGCCGCTGGCGTTGCCCCAAGTCTGGATGACCAGACCCTCCCTGACCAAATCAAGGTTCGCCTCGCAAACCTGCTGCTTTAATTCCTCAAGCATTGGATTTGACGGGATTATTTCCGAACCCGGTTGCGGATGTCAATCAGTTGCTTCATCATAAAATTTATTTTTTTAACCACGGATGGACATGGATAAACACGGTTTCAATTCAATTCATTCAATCTCCAAATCGCATACATTTCACATCGCGCGTGATGTTCGTCGGGATGTTTCTCTGCCAACATTTTTTTGACTTCATTTGCACGCTCAAATGGTGAAATCAAGCCACAAGAATTTAGTTCTTCGTTGCTAAACACATCTGGAAAGCCGCCGCAATTTGTCAATGCGCTGATCTGTGTCTGCTCTTCAATCAAGTCGTAGCCAATGAAACTAAAATCGCCTGGTGCTGGCGCTATCGTGATGTGAACTTCGGGATTTCGATACAATCCAAGAACATTTCGTCTCGGCTTGCCACTGACGCGATTTAGCAGGTAGTCCAAGTGGTAAAAGTAATCCAGTCGGAAATCAGCGTTCACGATGTGATTCCAATCTTCATCCGTAAAATGTTTGACAAGATGCACACAAAGCAAACAATCCAAGCTTAAGACTTCTTTCAACGCCGGAATTCTTGCC
>JBEKRA010000193.1:0-5044 GCA_049519195.1 Verrucomicrobiota bacterium | reverse complement strand
GTTTGGTAGTTTTTGTTCGAGCGCTTTGATTTTTTCCTCGATGGCGGCTTTGCCGGGGTAGTCCGGCGATTCTTCGAGCAATTTCTGATAGTCGCGGCGGGCGGCGGCGGCGAAATCCTGCGCCAGCAGTTTGTCAGCGAGCGTAAGCCGGATGCGGATGCGTTGTTCGGGCGATGGATTCAAGGTCAGGGCGCGTTCGTAGGCGTCAATGGCCGGTGATGCTTTGCCCTGCATGGCATAAAGGTCGGCGAGTTTTTCGGCGAGCACGGCGCTGTTGGTGGAAACTCCGGTGGTTTCGATCAGGTTTGCGAGATAGGCGGCGGAGACACCGCGCGCGCGATCCACGTTCACGAGCCGCAGGAATGACCATTCAATAAGCGGGCTAAGGCGCGCAGTCAATTCGTGATGCAACAGCATCGGCGCTTTGCCGAATGGCCGGTAAAGCGGGTCGCCGACGACGGTGGTCTGCCACGAGAGCGTGGGTTGCGCGGCCCACGCGGCTTCGCCAAAGGTGAATTGGCCGATGGTGAACCGCTCCAAAAACAGCGCCACGTTCGGCGTGAACACAAGGTAGGGTTCATACACGCAACCCATCGTGCAGGTCGCGCCCCTGGCCAGCATCGGGCCGACCCAGCATTGGCTGGCAGACCGGATGGTCGCGGCGCTGCTGGAATGCAGGTGATAGGCAAACGCGCCGGGCATGAATTCGACCTGCGGCAATTGAAACGGGCCGCAGGCGTCGCCCGCATACCAGCCGGCGTAGAGCGCGATCTGGCTCAACGGAAAACTTGCGGGAAAAGTTTCCGGCTTGTCGTCCACGACGGTTTCAAATCCCAGGGCGCGGGAAATTTGCGCCGCGCCGAGAATCCATTCGTCGCCCAGCCAGTAATTCGTCTGGGACCGGGTCAGGCCGCGCGCGTCAAAATAGGCGCGGCCCCACAATCCGTCGCGCTCCGCCTGGAGCGCCTTGTCCACAAGGCCGCGCGCGATGTCGGCGGTCGGGCCGTCGAGCCGCGCGACGAGAAGAATGCCGTTGGTCGGGTGGAGCAACGCGGTGTTGGTGGCGCCGTAGGCCCAATTTTGCAATGGGCCGGTGATGGGCAGTTTCATTTCAATCAGCGGCAGCCAGGCAAGCTCTGAATCCACCGCCGCCTCGTCGCGCTGGAGTTGCGGCGGCAGGTTTGTGTTAATCACTTCGCGCAACGACTGGTCGGGGGAGATTTTCAGCGGCACGCCGTAGCACAGCACGGCGTAGCGGATTTTGGACGCGGCCACGCGGCGGATTACGCCTTCGGGCTGGCCGTTGGTTGGGGCGTTGGTGAAGGAGCCAAATTGCCAGAGCTTGTCCGCCTCCAATTTTTTGGCGAGCGGCATTTGCAGCGTGTCGTGGAATTCGGGGCGCGACACGCTCTCGTTCGTCGTCAGCGCGAAACCATAGATATGATTTTCAGGAACCTGCCGCACACTGGCGTAGTGTTCGGCAACGGCTTTGGATTCCGGCAGGCGCGAGTTGTAAACCACGACAACTTCATCGCCGCCCGCGCGAACCAAAAACGGCGCGAGCGCCAAAATCAAAATCGCAAATTGAACCGGAAATTTTTTCATGCCGTCATTTGACATTTAACCGGCTGAAACGTTCCAAAATATTCCGGTTCCAGCAGCGGTGAAAAATCGTTTCTGCTTTATTTTGGCTTCCCGAACAGCGCCTCGCGCATTCCCGGCATGGGCTGGTTGTTTTTTTTGTCCCAATAACGGAAGCCCGCGCTCCAGTCCCAAATGCACCAGCCGATGTTTTGCGCCTCCGCCGCGCACCGGAACGCGGAGTAAAAATTCGCGCGCGACGCGGGATCGGCCGTGGTGAAACAGCCGAATTCGCCGAAATGCACCGGGCGACCGTAATAATCCGACCACGCGCGGGCCAGCTTGATTTTTGCATTGAAGGCGATTGGGCTGCTTGGATTTTCATCCGTCGGCAGTGTGTTGTATCGCGCAATCCAGTTTGTCACCCACGGATTCAATTTCAGCGACGGGTCGGGGACAAGCGGCGTGGCGGGCGGGCCGGGAAACCGGATGCCGGTGACCTTGGTGTCCGCGCCGGCCCAGGTCGCGCCCTGATGCGTGAAATAAAACGGCTCGTAGCAATGGACGGAGACAATCACGTTGTCATCCGGCGGCAGCACGAGATTTTTCAACTCATCCACGCTGCCCCAGTTGCCCGGCTCGACGAAAATTGTCCGGCGCGGATTTGTTTTGCGGATTTCAGCGATGGCCCGCGCGTAAATCGGATTCATCTCGGCTGTTGTTGCCTTGGCATGCGGCTCGTTGTCCAGTTCAAACGCCAGTTGCGCCGGGAAGTTTCTGTAATGCGCCGCGATTTGCCGCCAGATTTGGAGGAATTCATCCGTCGTCGCTCGCGGATTTTCGTCCAACTCGTCGAAATGGTGGATGTTGATCATCACCGCAAGTCCGGCGGCCAGCGCGTTGGTGACCACAAAATCCACGCGCGAAAAAATTTCCGGCGACAGCTTGAAATCCGGTGCCGGGCCGGCGTAATGATGCCAGCCGACCGGGACGCGCAGGTGGTCAAATCCTTCCGCGTGCATGATGGCGAATTCATCCGCCGAGGCCGTCACACCCCAGTTTTGGCCGGGCGGCACTTCGAGATAATTGCCGAGATTGACGCCGTGTTGAAACAATTTCGCCGCCCGATACGCGGGCGAATTGCGGTCGGTCAACCGCCGCATCTCCGGCGGATTGGCAGGCGTGAATGCCGCTTTGTTTGCCGACGGCACGGGTTCCAGTTTGCAGCCGGATAAAACCGTCGCGATGAAAATCGTGGCGGCTACCCGGGAGAGAGCCGCATTTTCAAAGAAAGGAAATTTTCCGGCTTTCTGCCGAAAGCCGCCACGCCGGTTTTTCAGTTGTGTTTTCATATCATGAATCACTCATCACATTTCACTCGTCACCTTCAATCCGTCGTGCGCGAAAATGACGCCGGGCGGCAATTCCGCCTGCGCCTTGTCGTGGTCGTAATCGTGCGTCAGGTGCGTGAAATAAGTCCGCGCCGCGCCGATGCGCCGCGCCGCCGTGAGCGCCTCGTCCAGATTCATGTGCGTTGGATGCGGCTTGGGCCGCAGAGCGTCGAGCACGGCGATTTCCACGCCGCTCGCCTGTTCCAGCGCGGCGGGCGGGATTTCCTTGCCGTCGGTCAAATACGCCAGCCGCTTTTTCCCGTTTTGCAAAAAAAGATAGCCGTTTGTCGTTATCGCGCCGTGCGGGAGGGGCAGGGGAATGATTTCCAAATCGCCCAGCGTGAACGGCCCGTCAATGATGTGCGGTTCCGGTTCGAAATACCCCTTCCAAATCGGGCGGCCATCGAAGGCGTAAATAAAGACCCGCTTGAGCGCGTCCATCGTTTCCGCGTTCGCATAGACCGGCAGCGGCCCGTTGCGCAGATCGCAGAACCGGCGGCAATCGTCCAGCCCCATGATGTGGTCGGCATGCGCGTGCGTGAAAATCACCGCGTCGAGCCAGTTGATTTTTTCGCGCAGACATTGCACGCGGAGCTCCGGTGTTGTGTCCACGACGAGCTTGATTTTGTCCGTGACGATGTAAATCGAGGGCCGGGTGCGCCAGTTCTTCGGGTTGGCCAGAAATTCCGGAGGATATTCCTTGCCGATGACGGGCACGCCCTGCGAAGTGCCGCTGCCAAGAAAGATGAATGAAAACGCCATGCTCTTAACTTTTCGCGAAGATTACCACATCCGCGAAATTCGGCGAATGAAAAGAGATCTGGCAGGGGTCATATCCCGAATGAGATCCGTGTGTGAGGGGACTCCGTGACAAGCGATTTGGCCGGTTTGGCCGGTTGTCCCGAGTTGGCCTGCCGAATTAACTTGTAACCTTCCAGCATCGGATTCGCTCTGGCATAGTGGGCTTGGAGAAATCCAAGAGGGCGATAGCGGAAAACATTAAATTAACCAAACAAAAAACAAGAAAACAAATGAAGACGAGAACTTTTATCAAATGTTTAACAGTGGCGGCGGCCATGCTTTGCGGAGCCACTTTACAGGTTGTCGCACAGCCAGGTGGCGGTGGTGGCGGTGGCGGTTTTGGCGGAAGGGGTGGCGTTTTGACCCCGGAGCAAAACCAGCAGATGCGCGATGCTTTGCCACAAGACTCGGCTGACTTGGCTGCGTTGACCACGAAGCTCACCGCTGCCCAAAAGGAAGCGATTGATGCTGCGCTGGCCAAGGACGCGAAGGACAGTGATGTGCGTGCCAAGCTCGAAGCTGTGGCGAAAATCCAGACGGACATCGCCATGCTGCGCTACACCAAGGCCGTGAAGCCCATCGTGGCTTCAGTCACGGATGATCAAAAGACCCAGATTGCCGCTGCTCCAGGCATGACTTACAACCGTTTATTCGGCGGTGGCGGTGGCGGCGGCTTCGGTGGCGGACGCCGTGGCGGCGGCGGCGGTGGTGGTGGCGGTGGGAATTAACCGTTGCGCTTTTTGTTTCAAGCCGCTGCGCGAAAGCGCAGCGGTTTTTGTTTTTGGCGCCGGATTTTCCGTTGTGTGGATGCATTGCAGGTAAATTCAGAATTTTATCCGTGTTCATCGGTGTCCATCTGTGGTTAGAATCTTTCCCGGATGTTGACGACACTGCGAATTAAAAACTTTGCCTTGGTGGCCGACCTCACGCTGGAACTCCAGCCAGGCTGCAACGTCATCACCGGCGAAACCGGCGCGGGCAAGTCCATCATCATCGGAGCGCTCAACCTCGTCCTCGGCGAACGGGCCGACCGCTCGCTCATCCGCAGCGGCGAGGATAGCTGCTCCGTCGAGGCTGTGTTCGACATTTCAAAACTTCGGTGTAGCGTTCGGTCTGTGGCCGAACCGAATCGAGCCACAGGCTCGACGCTACAATCCTTCCTCGAATCCAACGGCCTTGAATCGTGCGAAGAAAACCAGCTTGTTCTCAAACGCGCGTTCACCAGTGCCGGAACGAACCGCCAGTTCGTCAACGGCTCGCCAACAACGCTG
>JBEKRA010000192.1:0-5049 GCA_049519195.1 Verrucomicrobiota bacterium | reverse complement strand
CGTTTGAAACTGCCCCTGCGCCTTGTCGAGTTCAGCCAGGATTTCCGCCACCGGTCCCATGCCGAAGCCGCCGCTCAACACCAGCAGCACCGGCAGGTCGTCGCGGAGGCCGTAATGTTTGCGGACGGCCTTCGCGTCCGGCTTGGAGGAAAATTTCGACGCGATGGGAATTCCCGTCGCAATCACATTCTTCGCGTCCGCTCTGCGCGCGACGAGCCGCGCCTTGGTTTCCTCCGCCGCGACACAATACAAGTCCACGCAGGATTCCATCCAGAGCGCGTGCGCCTCGAAGTCCGTGACGATGCACGCGACGAACGGCCGGATGCCGCCTTTCTTTTCCCGCAATGGCGTGAGCGTTTCGAGCGGCAGGTAGTGTGTGCAAAGCACCGCGTCGGGCTTGAATTGTTTCACGAAACGGGCGAAGCGCAGCTTGGAGCCGCTGGAAAACTTGCGCTGGATGCGTTTCAATCGTTGCAGCAGTTTTGGATTGTCAGACTTGGCGAAGACCATTCCCCAAAGCTCCGGCGCGCGTTCGATTAGCTTGACGTAGCCGTCGGAATATATTTTCCGGTGCAGCGGCGAAAACAGTTTCAGCAGGTCAATTTGTTCGACGACATCGCCCGGACGGGCGTTGCACCAGGCTTCCTCCAGCGCCGCGGCGGCGGCCAGATGTCCCCCGCCCGCCGTCACCGTTGCAATCAGAATTCGCATGGCGGAAAACGCTAACAAAAACGCGCCCGGCACGCACTGAATTGTTTTCGGATCGCCGGGGACGCATATTGGGAGCATTTTATTTGGGTTTCCGTTATGATGATGCTGCGGCCTGATCCAGAGCTGGCCGGCGGATTTCCTTTGCAACTTGTTTTTCTTCGCTTTCCGCGCGCGAGATTTCTACAATTCGCACATGGTTCACGTTGGCATAGGCTACGACGTCCACGCGCTGGTCGCGGGACGCAAACTAATTCTCGGCGGCGTCGAGATTCCGCACGCGAAGGGCCTCGACGGCCATTCGGACGCGGACGCGCTCCTGCACGCAATCTGCGACGCGCTCCTCGGCGCGCTCGGCGAGCCGGACATCGGCCACTTTTTCCCGAACACCGACCCGCGCTGGAAAAATGCGCCGAGCAAAATTTTTCTGGAAGAGGCGGCAAAACAGGTTTCCACGCGCGGCGGAAAAATCGTGAACGTGGACACCACGGTCATCGCGCAGGCGCCGAAAATTTATCCGCACATCGCCGGGATGAAAAAAAACATCGCCGCCGCGCTCGGCGTTTCCGAAAAACAGATCGGCATCAAGGCGACGACGAACGAGATGATGGGTTTCATCGGCCGCGGGGAAGGCATCGCCGCGATGGCGGTGGCGGGCGTGGATTTGCCGGAAAAGTGACAAGTGACGGGTGACATGAAAATGACAACGGACGCATGCAAGCAAAATCTTGTCACCTGCCACGCGTCACCCGACACATAAAATATGCCCAAAGCTGAAATCAGTTGGAAGCGCGTCACCGACGACGACCGGAAGCTGCAGGTCTATGCGCGGCACGTCGGGCGCGAATGGAAATTTTTCCGCCGCGAAAAGCGCTTCGACCAATGGGAATCCGTCACCGAACCGCCGCTGGAGGACTGGCTGGAACTGCTCGACGCGGTGCGGCGGCTCACGGCCCGCCGCCGTTATCAGCCGGATGACGAGGAGCGGCTGCGGTGGAAAATCCGCGAGCGTTTTCCCGAAGCGGAAGTCTGACGCAACGCGGCGGACAAACCGGCACAAACCGGAAGGACGACACGCAGCATTATCTGAACCGTCCGCGCGCCGTGGGCGATCCGCACGGGAAGGCGCCGATGCTCTGGCGCGCGTGGGCATTGTCGGAAAAATAAAAATGGAAATTACCAGTGCGGACTTCAGGCAATGTCGCTTGCTGTAATCTTGTGTGCCGCTTCCCACTCTCTCCGCTTTCGCTCAATTATCTCGTCAGCAAGCCCGGACAAAAGCCCGGCAATAACAACAACAAAACCAATGCCTCCAATCCGAACTGGGATGTTGGGATAGAAGTAGTCAATTGCAATCATCACACAACCGATTTTGCAGAGACGGTCCGATAATCTATAAAGGTCAAGTTTCATAGTATGTGCGCGTGCAATATGGCCAAAGCTATTATTAAACCACAATAGCAAGTTGCTTAAAGCCTTTCACTTTGTCGAGGACGATTTTGCGCTGACAATTTATCAAAACCGTTTACATTTCCCGCGATGGCCAAGCCGCCCTTGATTCTAGTTTCACCCAGCATCGAAAGGCGTGGTGTCGAATTCCACGATTTGTCGGCCAGCCTCTCGGTCAAATACGATCTTGCCGTCACCCAGGCCGGCGGCATCCCGGTCACGGCGCCGGCAACCACCGACCGCGCGCTGCTCGCGGAAGTTGTCCGCCGCGTGGACGGCGTGATGCTCACCGGCGGTGACGACATCAATCCCGATCTCTACGCCAAAAACCTGCCGCGCGCCGTCCGCAATACCGTCGGCACGACGCCCGACGGCGGCGGGCGCGATTTGCGCGAGCTGGTTTTGCTGGACGAGGTTTTCCGCCAGCGCAAGCCGCTGCTGGCCATTTGCCGGGGGCATCAGTTGCTCAACATCGCGCTTGGCGGCAAATTGATTGCGGACATCCGCCGCCAGATGCCCGGCGCGTTGAACCACCGGCGCATGGACAAGGCGGGCGAAATTGTCCACGAAGCGTCATTGACAGCGGGTTCGCTGCTCGCCAGAATCACCGGCAGGCGGATTCTGGGCGTGAACAGCACGCATCATCAGGGCGTTTTGGAGCCGGCGGAGCCGCTGACATCGGTGGCGCGGACGCGCGATGGAATCGTGGAAGCGATGGAGTGGAAGCCGGAGGCGGCGCGGCGGATGCCGTTTTTGTTGAGCGTGCAATTTCATCCCGAACGACTGTCCTGGCATCACGCGGAACACCGCGCGATATTTTTGAAATTTGTCGAAGTTTGCATACGGAAGCGCAAAATATGAAAGCCAAAATTCTCATCGTGGACGATCAGCCGGATCTTCGCATGTTGCTCAAGTCCTTCCTCGCAAACAGCTTCACCTTGACCGAAGCCGACAGCGGCGCCGCGCTGAAAAAACTTCTCGGCGGCGAGGCGCCGGACGTCGTGCTGCTCGACCTCAACCTCGGCGATGACAACGGCCTGGATTTGCTGCCGCAGATCAAGAAAAACTGGCCCTCCACCGAGGTGGTCGTGATCACCGGCGAGGCGGATTACAAGACCGCCGTGGAAGCCACCAAACGCGGGGCGTTTCATTTCATCGCCAAGCCCTTCAAGACCGAGGAGATTTCGGTCACAATCGCCCGCGCCCTGGAAAACAAGCAGCAGAAGGAGGAAAACGATTCCCTCCGCCTTGCCCTGTCAACCATGAGCGGCGCGGCTTCGCCCATTTTCCGCAGCGCGGCCATGCAGGAGGTCGTCCACACCGTCGAGCGCGTCGCGGCGAGCGACGTGACCATCCTGCTCACCGGCGAAAGCGGCACGGGCAAGGAGGTAATCGCCGACCTCATCCACGCGTTGAGCCCGCGCAACAAAAACAAAATCATCAAAATCAACTGCGCCGCCCTGCCGCGCGAGCTTATCGAAAGCGAATTGTTCGGCTCGGTCAAGGGCGCCTACACCGGCGCGCACGCCGACCGCGAAGGCCTGTTCCGGCAGGCCGGAAGCGGCACCCTGCTGCTGGACGAAATTTCCGAGATGCCCGTGGACACGCAGAGCAAGCTGCTCCGCGTGTTGCAGGACCACGAGGTCCGGCCCATCGGCGACAAGACCAGCTACAAGACGAATTGCCGCATCCTCGCCACCACCAACCGCAAACCCGGGGAAGCCATCAAGGACGGCAAACTGCGCGAGGATTTGTTCTACCGCATCAGCGCGATCACCGTTGACCTGCCGCCGTTGCGCGAGCGCCGCGATGACATCATGCCGCTGGCCAACGCCTTTTTGAAACGTTTCGCCGCGCAGGCCAACCGCGACATCCACGGATTCAAGGCCGACGCGGTGGACCGGTTCACCGCCTTCGACTGGCCGGGCAACGTCCGCCAGTTGCAGAACGAAGTCCAGCGCGCGGTGCTCCTGTGCGAGGGCGCCGAATTGAGCGCCGCCGACCTTTCCATCTCCAACGCCGGATCCGGCGCCACGACTGGCGGCGAACCGGATCCGAACTACACGCTGCTGGAAGGCGTCGAGCGCAACGTCATCATCCAGACGCTCAAGGAAACCGGCGGCAACAAAGTCGAGGCCGCCAAGCGCCTCGGCATCGGCCGCCCCACGCTTTACAACAAAATCAAGGCCTACGGAATTGAGCTGTGATTTGCAGCCTTCGCTTGCGCGGATTTAAGTGATAATTCCAGTTCAAGATGATGTTGGAAATAACTTAAATGCGAAACAGAGTCGAGACGATGAAACTGGATAGGCTGCAAACCTCGCAGCCTACCTCTTGTTAGGCCACATTACGCGCATGAAAAAATTGGGCATCATTATTCTGTTCATAGCATTCGCCATTTATGCTGTCGTGGACACCATCCACGAATTTCGCACCAATGACCCTATTCACTATTTTTCCGAACAGCCATCGCGTTTGCTCTTGGTTATGGCTATTGCCATCTTTAGCGGTTTGGCGGTTTTTGTTTTCTTCCGCTTGTCGCCGTTATGGCAGCACAGGGCGACGTTGCTTGCTCTCGGTTTGGCGGCGAGCTTTTTGGCAGCGTTTACTGGTTATCAGCTTTACGTCGTGGCACGTTGTCTATCGTTTTTTGGCATCGCCAACAGTCCGCTATATTTTCTTCTCATACCGGTGTGTTTCGGCGCGATTGACGCATTGTTGTGGTATGGGTTTTACCGAGTTTCCAAGAAGCGAGTTGTATGACCATGTGGCCTAACACCTATTAAGCCCGGATTGTCAACAGGCAAAAAGAATTCCTGACGGAAAAGATTCTTTTCCGTTTTTGCGTCCAACAAACGGGCTCTCCGGCTTAATTTCTCTTGGCAGCTCGGA
>JBEKRA010000191.1:0-6422 GCA_049519195.1 Verrucomicrobiota bacterium | reverse complement strand
TCCAGTCGGCGGCGACGTTTGAGTCCGGCCGTCGCAGGCTGACTTGATACAGGCTTTCATCCTCCGAGACCTTGTCGCCGCCGCGGTTGCGTTGCATCTCATTCAATTGTTCGTTGACAGCCGCAGTTTCGTTCATGACGCCGACATTGCCGCTGTCGAGAGCGGATTTTGCCGGCGGCGCCTTCATCGCCTCGCGCGTGACGATGTGCGATTCCAGCAGCCGCACGGCAAACTGGACATAGCCGTTCTGGCTGGGGATGAGCGTGAAATCGCCGGTTTCATTTTGGGCCGGCTTTGGCTGGCGGGCTGGCGGCTGCTTTCCGGGGCGCGTCTGATCCTGGTCTTTTAGTTCCGCCAAAATGCGCTCCTGCTCCGAGCTGTTGGCCAGCAACGCGGGCAGGGCAATCCGTCCGGGCGTGCTCATGTTTTGCGCCTGCTCCGCCACTTTCGCCGGATTCATCGGTCCGGTTCCCGGCGTCAACGGAAGGCCGCCGTTCGGCTGAACGCCTTCGTTTCCAGTCGTGCCGGTCGAATTTTGGGCGACCATAGTTTGTCCCGGCTGGCCGATTTGCTCGACGCGCGATTCGCCGTTGGCTGGATTTATGTGCGTGACGAGCGCCTGTCCGTTTGCGCCCGCTCCCATGATCAGAAATTCGTCGTTGCGGCTGATAAATTCCGTCCGTCCCGCCAGCGGAATTTCCTGCAACACCTTGCCGGTGTCCCAGTCGTAATGCGTGAGTTTGCCCGGCGTGCGAACCCAGACATTCTGGCCGGAAACGCGCAATTGCAATTCCGACTCCAAGCCGCGAGCCACCATTTCTTCGATCTTGTTTTGGGGAATCTTTGGCACATACCGGTCGTTCGGCTGCGATTGGTATTCGCGCGCGGCCAGTTCCGCGATTTGTTGTTTCGTGACCAGCTCCTGCGACCAGCGTTCCTTTTTTGATTTGATGTCGCAGCGCGCCAGCGTGCCGCCGTGCAGGAACACAATCTGGTTCGTGCCGCAAAGTCTGGATTCGCCGGCATACGCGCGATCGTCGAAGCGGATGGAAAATGCCACGTGCGGTTGCGAGCCGATCCACGCATACCACGTCCAAAAACCGAGCGCCGCGACAAGGACCGCGGCAATCGAACCGCCTATGGCACCGACCTTCCGCCAATACCGCGCCTCGGCCACGGACGATTGCCCGGAATAAACCGGAATGTTGATATTTTGCGCCTCGGCCTTCGCCCGGCACAGCGGGGAGCAGACATGGCCGAACAACTTCATGCATTGCGGGCACATGGGTTTTCCGCAAACGACGCAGTGATCCGCCGCCAATTCGCGGGGATGTTTCGCGCAATGTTCCTCTGCCGCCGGAGCGGGCGCGGCTTCTTCCACGGGCGCGGACGATTGCGATCCGCCAAGGGAGATTTTGAGCCGGGGAGATTTGGTTGTCGGCGCGGCAGGAATGGGTGGCGTCTGGCCGGCGAATTCGCGCCGGATCAAATCGTTGACGTAATCCGACGAATCCAGCCCGCAGGTTGGGCAGACGAAACGCACCGGGTTTTGCAGCATTTCCGGCGTGGCGTCGAAGGCGTATTTTGCGCCGCAAGCGCACTGGATTTTCATGGAGCGCCTATGGTTTCGGATTCAATAGCACAACGCCCTGCGTCGTCACGAGCGAAAACGGAAGTTGCGGCGGCGTCAAATCCGCATGCCCGTCGCCGAACAAAAAATTCCCGCCGTATTTGTGGTGGTTGTTGCCCGGCGGTTTTCCGTTCGTGGAAAAAACCTGGTCGCCGGCCTGCTTTGGCAGCGTGTTGACCTGCCGGTCGGACATCAACGGCTGTTGCGCGTCGCCAAGATGCTGTCCCATATAATAGGCGTAACTGATTTTCCGATTGGCGAACGACACGCCCGACGGCAGCGGCGCATCCCTGCCGCCCGGACAGATGAAAATCGAAGTGTCCACGGTGTAATGCGGCACAAGCGCGTCCAGCGCCGCGTCCGAAGTCCGCGCGTTGGTGTTCGCGGGCAGCCGTCCGGAAAAATCGTTGGCGTAAATTTGCATCGCCATGTAAATCTTCTCCAGATTTTGCCGGCAGGCCCGTTGCGCCGCGTGCTGGCGGCTTTCCGAGCCGAACCCCCACATCAAGGTGGTGATGACAATCATCAACGCCAGCACGACGAGCAGCTCGATGAGCGAAAAACCCGACCGGGCGGAAGGCGTTCCGGGGCGGACCCCGCGCCAGCGGTTCGCGCGGCCGCGACCGGTTTGCCTGAAAGCCTTCATATCGGTTTTATAACTCAACCCCGCGCCCGGAGCAACGGGAAGATTCCATTTTGCGACCGGGACAACTCAACACTGCCGCCGCAAATGCGCAAAGAAATCGGAACGCCGATCACCGGATCTGCGCGAACAGTGTTCGTTTTACCGCCGGGCCGAATCGGTGTTCGGCGTTCCGGCGGCGTTTCATTTTTCTCTCGCAAAACATTCGCCGGCAAAAGAGAATCCACCTTCATTTTTAATTCATGAACGAACAAATCGTCATCCTCGACTTCGGGTCGCAATACACCCAGGTCATCGCGCGCCGCGTCCGCGAGTGCAACGTCTATTCCACCATCCTGCGTTTCGACACACCCGCCGTCAAAATTGCCGGGCTGAAGCCCAAGGGCATCATCCTTTCCGGCGGGCCGTCGTCGGTTTATGCCAAGGACGCGCCGCTGCCGGACAAAACCATTTTCCAGCTCGGCGTGCCGGTGCTCGGCATCTGCTTCGGCGTGCAACTGTTCGCGCAGTTCCTCGGCGGCAGGGTCGAGAAAGGCCAGAAACGCGAATACGGCAAGGGCATGCTGCAAATCAAGGACAAGTTCTGCGCGCTGTTTTCAAATTTGCCGGAGCAGCTCCAGGTCTGGAACTCGCACGGCGACAAGCTCACGAAACTGCCGCGCGGCTTCAAACCCGTCGCCATCACCGAGAACTCGCCGTTCGCCGCCATCGAGAACCGCGTGCGGAAATTGTTCGGTCTGCAATTCCATCCCGAGGTCGTCCACACGCCGCGCGGCAGTGAAATCCTTTCCAACTTCGTCCACAAAATCTGCGGCTGCGGCAAAAGCTGGACGATGCGCAATTACGTCGAGCAGGCCGTCGCCGAAATCCGGCGGCAGGTCGGCGGCGAAAAGGTGATCCTCGGCTTGAGCGGCGGCGTGGATTCCAGCGTCGCGGCGGCGCTGCTGCACAAGGCCATCGGCAGCCGGCTCACCTGCATCTTCGTCAACAACGGCGTGCTGCGGGCGCGCGAGGCGGAAACGGTTCGGGAAGTTTTCGGGCGCAACTTCAAGATGAAACTGCAATACGAGGACGCCTCGAAACTGTTTTTGAAGCGGCTCAAGGGCGTCACCGACCCGGAGCGCAAACGCAAAATCATCGGCAGGACGTTCATCGAAGTTTTTGAAAAAGCAGTGGCACGGGCTTCCAGCCCGTCACGGCCAACACAGGCTGGAAGCCTGTGCCACTACAAATTTCTCGCGCAAGGCACGCTGTATCCGGACGTGATCGAATCCGTGCCCATCGGCGGCAATCCGGCGGCGATGATCAAAAGCCATCACAACGTCGGTGGCCTGCCCAAGAAAATGAAGCTGCAACTGGTCGAGCCGTTGAAATGCCTGTTCAAGGACGAAGTCCGCCTGCTCGGGCTCGAACTCGGTCTGCCGAAGGAGATTGTCTATCGCCAGCCATTCCCCGGCCCCGGTCTCGCCGTGCGCTGCCTCGGCGAAGTGACGCCGGAGAAATTGCAGGTGTTGCGCCGCGCCGACGCGATAATCGTCGAGGAAATGAAGGCGTCCGGCCTTTATTACAAGACGTGGCAGACCTTCGGCGTGCTGCTGCCCGTGCGCAGCGTGGGCGTGCAGGGCGACGAGCGCACCTACGACTGGACGCTCGTCATCCGCGCCGTGGAATCGCAGGACGGCATGACGGCGGACTGGGTGAAGCTGCCCTACGACCTGCTGGAGAAAATCTCGCTGCGCATCACGAACGAAGTGCGCGGCCTGAACCGCGTGGTGCTCGACCTCACCAGCAAGCCGCCGGGGACGATTGAGTGGGAGTGAAATCTATTCAGCCTATCCTCATATTAGGCCACGGTCTTTAACGGTTTAAAATGATGGCCCAGTAACCTTCGCGCGGAATGAAAGGTAATAGTGTGGAGCATTTGTCGGCGTATAGGTTGTAGCGTATGCCGATACTTTGCCGGGTTTTGTTTCTGCGTCGGTCGTGAGCGAGAACTTGGCGATGCTGCGTGGTGGATAGACGCTGGGGGATTGCATTCCAGACCATAGTATCCACTTTTTCCCAGGCTCGGGCGTCGGCAGCCACGCCTTACCGTCGTGAGGATCAACTTGCGCCTCACTCGTTTCCTGCTCTATCCAATAGGCGCTACCGTCAGGATTGTGATAAGGCGGCGGGGAGGAGTTAGTCAATACATGGGTTTGAATCGGGACTTCGACTGCGAATTCGTCCAACCCCCAACTCTGATTTATGTTGTGCACTGTCCACACATAACAATATGCCTGTCCACTCTTTTCGACCTGGGACTTTACTACATATTCCTTTGGCGTATTCATCAGCCATAGAAGAATGGCTATGCACACCAAAACAGTCGCAGTGCCGCTGACTAAAATAATGTATTTGATTTTCATTGTGCAAGTGGCCTAACAGAACATGGGCGACCTGTTGTTCAGTCTATCCTGCCTGCTCATGCTTTGACATTGCTCCTGCCGGAGCCGGTTATCAATGAAAAAAGCAGCGCGGGTCATTGCCCAACCAAACGCCACAGTCCGCGTCTATCATGGCGTGCGCGTTTTGCTCCAGCGCCGTAGGCACGGCATCTTTGTAGAAACCAATCGAGTCAATTTTCAAGCTCCGTCAGGAGCGGCATCTTCCGCATTTGACCAAACCTATGACGCCCCTGACGGGGCTTCATGGTTTTGTGGGTGATGTTCTACACCGCCCCTGACGGGGCTTCATGGTTTTGTGGGTGATGTTCTACACAGATTTCGCGCCTCCGGCGCTTTTCTTCCGGCGCAAGTGGTATTCAATTCAGCCGGGTTCCGCCTGCCGTGCTTTTTATGACGAAACTTTTTGTTGGTTTCAAAACGCCGCGCTGATAATCTGGAGGCACAGTCAACCCAGATAATATTTATGGAAATCATCTTTAACTGCCCGAACTGCGGCCAGGAATTGTCGGTGGACGACGCGGGCGCCGGCTCGGAAATCCCGTGTCCGACGTGCAGCGAAAACATCACCATTCCCGAAAAATCCGCCAAGGCCGCTCCCGCTCCCGCCGAGGAAGCGCATGCGCCGAGGCTCGCGCCCAGCGCCATGGCGTCGTCCGCCGGCGCCAAGGTGGAATTCCATCTCAAAGTGCCGGTGCGGAGCACGCCGAGCGAAAGCCTCATCAAAAAAGCCGCCGTGCCGCTCGACGCCGTCGCCAAGGGCGCGGACAAACAAATCCGTGTGCGGACGATGCGCCACGACAAGTGCGTTGATTCCGGCCACGACAAGTTCGATGAGATAGTCTCGAAAGTTCTGGCGGACATCGGCGAGCACAACATCATCAGCATCCACAACATCAATTACGAACACTTCGACGTGCAAACGCAAAAGGTGATGACGGATTTCGGGCTGGTGATTGTCTATCGCGGCTGATTTCAACCCGCCCGCCTTGACTTGCCGGATGCGCCCCGTTACTTTCGCCGCATGAACCGCCGGTTCGTTTTTCTGCTGCTGCTGGTCTCGGGCGCGATGCTGCTGCCTTTCCGCTCGCCCGCGCCGTTTTATTACACGCCGGGCGAGGGCTGGTATTACGAGCCTTACGGCCAGAAGGCCGACTGGCAGCGCCCCCGCGCCAAGGACCAACTGGAAGTGGCGGAGCAGTCGTTCACCAACAAGAATTACAACGTGACGCTCCACGCGGCGCATCGCGTCGTGCGCGTGTGGCCGCTGTCCGATTACGCGCCGCGCGCCGAATATCTCATCGGCCGCTGCCTCGAAACGTCGCACAAGGACGAGGCGGCGTTCAACGCCTACCAGGCCATCATCAAAAAATATCCGCACAGCGACAGTTACGAGGAAGTGCTGTGGCGCCAATACGAAATCGCCGGCCGTTTTTTGGGCGGCGAATGGTTCCGGCTGTGGGGCACCATCCCGCTTTACCCCTCGATGGATGAAACGGCGAAGCTGTTCAGCACAATCGTCACCAACGGTCCTTACAGCGACGTGGCGCCGCGCGCGCAACTGCGCATCGGCGCGGCGCGCGAAAAGCAGAAGAATTATCCGGAGGCGGTGAAGGCCTATGAAATTGCCGCCGACCGTTACCACAACCAGCCGGCCATCGCCGCCGACGCGCTTTACCGCGAGGGCGTCTCGTATCAAAAGCAG
>JBEKRA010000190.1:0-5068 GCA_049519195.1 Verrucomicrobiota bacterium | reverse complement strand
GTCGCGAATCTGGCGCAGGGCGACGGAATAAACCAGGTTGACGTGGCGGGACACGAGCGCGGCAAAGGCCTCCTCGGAATTGCGCCCGGCAAATTCCCGCAACAGCGTCATGTCGTCGGTTATCACTTTCACTTGTATATTTACACCGATTGGAAAAGCGAACAGATTATTTTTGCGGGACCTCTGCAAAACCCACCGGGAGCGCTGGCATCTTGCCGGCGAGTTGTCATTTCTTCAACGATTCGCCGACGAGACGTCGGCGCTCCCGGCAACCGCAGTTGCTATTCGTTGTGCGGAATCTGAATCGTGCTGCCGCCGATGAATTCCCGGACGACCGCGTCGCCGGGGATCAATTTGCAATCCGAAACCTGCTTCTCCGTGAAGCCTTCCACCGATTCGAGCAGCGCCTTCGCGCGGTCATAGCGGATGCGCGCGTCGAGAAAGCCCGCGTAGGGCGCGAATTCCTCCGGCTTGGGCAGCATCCCATTTTCCCCGATGCAGAACGGCTTGAGCGCGGACAGGTCGAAGGGGAATCCGCCGTTGACGACGTGGTCGGCCAGGCCCATCAGCGGGATGATGCTGAACAATTCGCCGTAGCGGACGTAGTGCCAGTGCAAAATCGTGCCGAGCGCGCCGTGGTTGCGGTGCTTCACGTCGCGCAACATCCGGCGGATGAGCCGCGCGTCCGTGAATTGCGTCAGCCGCTTCGTGCCGCCGCCTGCCGAGCCGCAGCCTCCGGGCGAAGGCTGGTCGCCCTCGTAAAGCACGTTCATCGCCTCGATGTAGATTCGGAATTGCGCGGAGCCGTCAATCCCCTCGGTGATGGGCGGATAAAACCCGTGCAGGCAGTCGAGCAGCAAAATCTGGCCCGGCTCAAGTTTCACCGGCTTCGTTCCGGTGCGCCGGCCTTCCTTGAAACTGTAAATCGGCTTCTCAATCGTCCGACCGTCCAGCAGCGCGCGCAGATGCCCGTTCAACAACTGGATGTCCAGCGCCTCGGGCGTCTCGTAGTTGCGGTCGTTCAGCCAGTCCGTCGGATGCTCGATGGCCGACCAGAAGTAATCGTCCAGATTCAGCATCAAAAACCGAAGGCCGTGCTTCTTGAACCGCTCCGTCAATTTCACCGTCGTCGTCGTCTTGCCGGATGAACTCGGCCCGCTCACCCACATCATCCGCAGCTTGTCGCCCGCGTTCATGCGCGTCACCACCTTTTGAGCCGCCTCGTCCAGCGACGTTTCGTAGGCCGCGAGCGACGCGGCAATGACGTCCTTGATGCGCCCGCTGCGAATTGTCTCGTTCAAACCCGCCACCGTGTCCACGCCGTGCCGGCGGTTCCATTCGAGGATTTGCGCCATCCGCTCGCGTGGAAAACCGTTGCCGACGAATTGCTCTTTTGTAATCGCGCCTTCGCGCAGCCAGTGCCGGCCCCAGCGGTAGCATTCGTAGGCGTCGGCGGTTTTCTGGAAGCCGTAACTGCGCAGCGCGTGCAGCACCTCGTCCTGGATCGTTTCAATCGTTGGCGGGAAATTGGAAATGAGATGGTGCGGGTCGGAATTGAGGCAGACGATGGCCGCGTCCGCCAGAAACGCCGCGATGTCCTCGTCCGTGCCGTGCGCGCTGAAAATCCTGTCGTTCACGCCCGGCAGAAAATCCTGCTGAAAGCCGCCGATGGACTCCGCCGCGCGCGACATCGCCTTCCCGATGCGGGCTGGATCGAACCGAACGAGCGCGCGGTTGCGTTTCTGGACCTTGACGATGCGGTTTTGGACTGGCATCAGGAGGATTGTAGTGCAATTTCCAAAGTGAACAAATCCTTTCCATACGGCCAATTGCGCGCTGCACTTGCGCCGGTCAATTTCTGCTCGCCAAAATCGGCGCGGGCGTATAATTTCCGCTCATTATGAAATTGCGTCATGCAGTGTTTTGCGGAGCAGCCGGCGCGGTTTTTGCCGCCGCCGGCCTGTTTGCGGAAGGCGTCAAGTCCACCAACGAAACTGTGACTTCGACGCCGGTCTATGTGCCGGACACGTCGCACTCGAACGATCCGCTGCCCGACGGCGTGCTGGTTTGGAACAGTTTGATGCAGACGACCAACGTTCCCGCCGACCAGGATTTCGTGCGGTTCAACTTCAGTTTTACAAACGTCGCAACACGCATGGACATCACGCTGGCCGCAAACGTCAGCACGACCGCCGATCTCGCCACCTCGACAAACATCACCGCAATCACAAATTTCACGCCGGTCAGCGTGACGATTCTGGATGTCCACGCCTCCTGCGGCTGCACCCAGCCGGAATTGCCGCCGCGACCGTGGACCATTCCCGCCAGCGGCAACGGCGAATTCAGCGCGACTGTGAATCTCGAAGGAAAAAGCGGCACGATGGTCAAATCGGTTACCGTCGTCACCGACAAAGGCTCCAAGACTTTGTATTTTAAAATCACCATCCTGCCGCCGGTGGTTCCCAACCTGACCGACGCCGAGCGGGCGCGCGGCGTGGAAATCGCCAAGGCCGACCGGCAGGCCGTTTTCAAAGCCGACTGCGCCACCTGCCACGCCAAATCCACGGAGGGTAAATACGGCCAGAAGGTTTATGACGCCGTCTGCGCCATCTGCCACGAGGCGGAACACCGCGCCGCGATTGTGCCTGATTTGCACAACTTGAAAACCCCGACCAGCAATGAATTCTGGCGCACGTGGGCCGCGCATGGCAAAGCCGGCACGCTCATGCCGGCGTTCTCCACCGCCGAGGGCGGCCCGCTCAACGACATGCAAATTGCCACGGTGGCCGCTTATTTGAACATGGCGATTCCACCGCAGCCCGCGCCGCCGGCGCCGAATGCGCCGCCTGCCAAATGATGTCCGGGAAGCGGGGATGCAATTTTATCATCCACATTTCTTTTTGTCTGATGTTGCCTGTCATCCGGCCCGTTGGAACGGATTTTTTTCGCTTCTAAACAAATCCTGATTCGGGCAGGATGCGTCTGAATTTCAGGGGCCAATGTATTTCAAAAAGAAAATCGTCGTGGTGATGCCCGCTTACAACGCGGCGCAGACGGTCACCAAAACCGTGGATGAAGTCCGCGAGCAGGGCATTGTGGATGAAATCATCCTGGTGGACGACCGCAGCCGCGACGACACGGTGGCGGTGGCGTCCTCGTTGCTCGGCGTGCATGTTCACGTGCATGAGCGCAACACTGGTTACGGCGGCAACCAGAAGACCTGCTACAGGCTGGCGCTCGACGCGGGCGCGGACATCGTCATCATGCTGCACCCGGATTACCAATACACGCCCAAGCTGATTCCGGCGATGGCGTCCATCATCGCCAACGGGCTGCATCCGTGCGTGCTGGGCAGCCGCATTTTGGGCGGCTACTCGCTGCGCGGCGGGATGCCGCCGTGGAAATACGTGGCAAACCGTTTCCTGACGGCAGCGGAGAATATTTTGCTCGGCGCGAAGCTGTCGGAATATCACACGGGCTACCGGGCGTTCTCGCGGGAGATTCTGGAGACGCTGGACCTGTCAAAAAATTCGGATGATTTTGTTTTCGACAACCAGATGCTGGTGCAGATTTTGTGGCACGGGTTCACGATTGGCGAGGTGAGCTGCCCGACGAAGTATTTCAAGGAGGCGTCGTCCATCAATTTCCGCCGCAGCGTGAAATACGGCTTCGGCTGCCTGAACGTCGGATTGAAGTTCAGGCTGGCGAAATGGGGGCTGGCGAAATCGGAATTGTTTCCGCCGGTAAAACCGTAATCGGCCCCGTCCTCGCAATCGTAAAGGAAAGGTCGGGGACGACGGGACGGCGGTGAAACGGGAATTACTTCAAGCGGCCAAGCGCGACGGCGAGGCGCGATTTTTTGCGGCTGGCGGTCGTCCGGGTTACGACGCCTGATTTGACGGCCTTGTCGTATGCGGAATGGACGCCGGGCAGCGCCTTGGCCGCCTCGTCCTTTTTGCCGGCGGCGAGCAGCTCGCGGTAATTTTTTTCCAGGCCGCGCAGGCTGGATTTGATGCGGCGGTTGTGCTGATGCTTGCGCTCATTGCCGCGCATGCGGCGTTCGGCTGACTTGGTGTTCGGCATATATCAATTTTGTCGTTTCGCTTAAAAGGGGTGCAATTTTGGACGAACGCACGCGAATGTCAACGGTGAAAGACGCTCATTGGCGCTTTACTTTGACGACATTTGATAGTTTTCTAGTAGTGATGGGCAACGTCGGGCGGGTTGGGAACATGTAATGAACAAACGACTGCGCATTTTGCATTTGGAAGACGAACCGGATTTTGCCGAGTTGGTGCGGACGTTGTTTGCTCGCGACGGTTTGGACGTGGAGTTGACGTGCCTGGGGGATCGCGCGGCGTTTGAAAAGGCTCTGGCTGCGGACACGTTCGACGTCATCGTGTCGGATTATAAACTGCCGTCGTTCACGGGACTGGAGGCGATGGCGCTGGCAAAGGAACGGTGTCCACAGACGCCGTTCATCCTGGTTTCGGGCACGATTGGAGAGCAGGCGGCGATTGACAGCCTCAAGGCGGGCGCGACGGATTACGTTTTGAAAATGCATCCGGACCGGCTGCCGTCCGCCGTGCGCCGCGCGGTCAGGGAATCCGCGGCCCGCGCGAAGTTGCAGGAGGCGGAACTGGAGCTGGCGCGGCGCGAGAGGTATTTCCGCACGCTCACGGAGAATTCGCTCGACATCCTCTGCATCATCGGCCGCGACGGCAAAACACTTTACGTCAGCCCTTCCATCAAGTCTGTGGCAGGCTACACGCCGGAGGAATTTCGCGGGGAGAGTGTTTTCAAACGCATTCATGCCGAGGATTTGCCACGCGTGCGGGAGGCCTTTCAAATGGCCTTCGACCATCCGGAGCGCACGGTCAAAATCCAGTTCCGCTCCAAAAGCAAGGGCGGCGACTGGCTGCGGCTGGAAGCGGTCGGCAGAAACCGGCTGGACGACCCCTAAATCAACGGCGGGGTTGTCATTTGCCGCGATGTGACCGATCGCTGGCGCGCGGTGGTGGATTTGCGCGACAGCGAGCGGCAATACCGTCTGCTCTTCCACAGCAAC
>JBEKRA010000189.1:0-5093 GCA_049519195.1 Verrucomicrobiota bacterium | reverse complement strand
TGGTGAATGGTTCATTCGCGCCCGACGCGATGGTCGGCGTTTGGCGCCAGTTTGCAGAAATCGTCAGCCTTGTTCATCATGGAATTGAGCATTGCGCCGATGGACTGCCAGTTTGCATCCAGAACGGCGAATTGCGCTGCTGAAATGTATTTGCAATCCAGTGCGTGATCGAGCCAGCTTTGCGTTTCCATCGCCTCCTCAAGCGCCTCGTCCAGCTTGCTGACGAACGCGGCGCGATACCTTCGTCTCGCCCATGCCGCCGCAATCATCGCATTGACCGCCCGCGAAGAGCGGCGAATCTGGCCGGTCAACGAGTAACGCTCCTCGGCTGGAAATGACCTGGTCAGTTCGAAAATTTTCAGTGCGGATTCCCTTCCCATTTTGTAAGTGTTCAATTCCCGGAAAGATTTTGCAATCGTTGTCATATTCCACCATTCACCATTCACTCATCACCATTCACTCATCACCATTCACTCATCACCATTCACATTCATTTCGCGCCTGTGGCAATGAACACGGCGGGGATGGTGCGGAGCAGGATTTTGATGTCCAGCCAGAGCGACCAGTTGTCAATGTATTCGAGGTCGAGCCGCACCCAGTCCTTGAAATCTGAAATCTGGTTGCGTCCCTGGACCTGCCAGAGGCAGGTGATGCCGGGCTTCACGCTCAAGCGGCGGCGGTGGGACAGGTCGTTGAAGCGCCGGACCTCATCCACCGGCAGCGGACGCGGGCCGACCAGGCTCATCTCGCCGCGCAGGACATTGAAGACCTGCGGCAGCTCGTCGAGGCTGTAGCGGCGCAAAATTTTCCCGAGCGGCGTGATGCGCGGGTCTTTGGTGACCTTGAAGACCGGGCCGCGCATTTCGTTCATGGCCTCCAGCTCGTGCTTGAACTGCTCGGCGTTGGTCACCATCGTGCGAAATTTGTAGAGCGTGAAGTGCGCACCATTCAGCCCGGAGCGCTGCTGCCGGAAAAAGACCGGGCCGGGCGAAAACAGCTTGATTAAAATGGCCACCGGCAGCATCACCAGCGGTGCTGCAAACAGCAGCAACACCAGCGCGCCGAAGAAATCCATGAGTTGCTTGACCAGCCCCGCCCACGAGGTTTCGGGCGCGCTGCGGAAAATCAGCAGCGGGCGTCCGAGCAACTCGTCGAAGCTTGTGCGCGAAATCTGCGTGGTGAAAAAGTCCGCGACGAGCCAGACCTCGACGCCTTCGAGTTCACAGGCCTTGATGACGTTTTCGACCTGCTCGAAATAGGTGTGCTTGGCGCTCAAAATCACACCGTTGACGGCGTGCTCGTGAAGCATCTGGACGAGCTGCGGAATCGGGTGGGCCAGATTGAACTGGGCGATGACGGCGACGGTTTCGTCTTTTCGCCCCTCCAGTTCCCGGCATATGCGGGCGGTTTCAACCTCCGTGCCGGCGAGTATGAAGCGGCGTTTGTATTGGCCCTGCGCGAAGCCGCTTTTGAACGCCAGCCGCATAACTTCTTCCTTGCAGCAAATCAGGATGAAACTGATGACCCCGAACCACACCGTAACCCAGCGCGGCAGGTTGAGGTGCAGAGCGAATCCCATCAGCACCAGGGCGACGGTTGTGAACACGCACCCTTTGAGGAGCGGCCACAGGAAGGCGCCGCGCGGACCCAACATCTGGCGGTTGTAAAAGCCCTGCGATTCGAGGATGAGCGGCGAGGCAAAGAACAGCACAAAGTAAATCAGGATCGCGTTGACAGACGTATTGAGCAAAACGGGTTCGAGCTTCAGCCGTGCGATGACCTGCGGGTTGACGCGCAGGACATACGCGACCAGAAAGCTCAACACGAACAGAAGGCCATCCGCCAACTGGTGTATTTGCGTCCGAATCTGACGATCACGCCGCAACATGGTTTTTCAGGGCGAACATTCTACAACATTAAAAAGCCGCGCGCGAACTTAAAAATATCAGCCGTTCAACGCCCGGCCGTCGGCGGTTGAAACTCCGGCACGGACGCCGCAATCAATTTTCCCATGCGCGCAAACGCGGCGTCTTCCTGCCCCGGCTCGCACATGGAAAAATACGAGACGTAGGCCCAGCGCTGCAA
Source organism: Verrucomicrobiota bacterium (assembly GCA_049519195.1). Classification (GTDB taxonomy): domain Bacteria; phylum Verrucomicrobiota; class Verrucomicrobiia; order Limisphaerales; family UBA11358; genus UBA11358. Next base: position 3,008 of record JBEKRA010000189.1, on the reverse strand, counting down.
AACGCCGGTGCGCAACAAATGCAGCGCGAACTGCTTCATCATTTGAAAATGGTCCGGCGTTTCCACGCCGTCCGCCACAAACCAGAAAACATAGACGCCGCCAACCTTGACCTTCCGGCCGTCGGGCTGCTGAAAAACGCCGCTGACGTCCCATCGCGAAACCGGCAATGAATACGGCGTGGCGCCCGTGATGGGAATATTCACGATTCTTTTTTCATCGGGGTTCAAGCCCTGGCCGCGCAGGCAGAAATCAGCGTTGTGGATGCTCGTGCGGTCCGCGCCCATCAGGATCACGGTGCCGTTGGCGTCGAAACCGTCGGGTGATTGGTAGTGGCGCCCGGCGTAGCTGGAGTCTTTCGGCAGATATCCGATGACCACTTCCGGTTCCGGCACGTTGGTGGAAGAGAAGTCAAGGACGCGCTCCGGCAAATCAATTTTCATCGCCAGGCTGCCGGGAATCGGCATGGCTTTGACACCTGGCTGGCCGAGGCGCGGATGGTCCTTGAGCCGCACCAGCGCGCCGGCGGCGCAGGCCATCAACGCGAGCGCCACCAGCAGCAAAATCCATTTTTGATTCTTCATGAGCGCGATTTTTTCAATTCCCGGTTTTCCAGCCAGCGGCCCACCAGCAGCAAGCCGACCATCGCCGGCAAATAGGGAACCAGGCTGATGATTCCCAGCGGGCCGCCTTCGTGGACGTAATTGCCCCACGATTGCCCGCCGATTTCCGCCGCGACTATGATCAACAGCATCCGCGCGAGATTGCCCAGCACGGCAAACGGCAGCGCGAGCGCCATGAGCAACAGCCGCTTCCACGGCGACCGAAAAACAAAAAAACCGTAAATCGTGGCGAGCAGAAACACGGCGATGAGACTGCGCATGCCGCTGCATGGCGCCTCAACGTCAAATCCGTAGCTGCCGGAGGGATCGAACAATTGCGTTCCCGACCGGATCACGTCAATTCCCAAAACGTGCGCCACCAGTTCCGAAAGCCGTGAAACCAGTTGCCGCAGTGGAAACGTGATGAACTCGGCGCGTTGTCCCAACGGAACGGAAAACATGAACAGGAAAAACGGGAACAGGCAGTTTCGCAGCCAGGCGCGCCCCCATGCCAACCCCATCAACCCGTAAATGCCGGCGAAAAGCGCGGCGATGGAAAGATAGGGTTGTTGCATGGCGAAACCCGCGACGTGCAGCATAAGCGCCGCCAGCAAAATCAGCAGGCCCGGCCACCAGAGTTTCAGCGGCTGCGCCAGCAGCTCCCGCCGCTTCCACCAAAAAAGCCCGATGACCAGAAACGGGATGAAGTTGCCGTGGCCGTCGTCGGCGGAGGGGTTGTCATATTGCCCGTGCATCCACGAGAAGAGCGACGGCGTGTGGACGTAACCCAGAATGGCGTTGCCCAGAAACTGGAACAGCGCCAGCCATGCCGCCAGCAGCACGAAGAAAAAGGCCTTGTTCGGCAGGCGCTGCCAGCAGTCTGCCGTGTCCTGCCACCAGTTGGGGCGTGGTTCGTTGCATTGGTTTTCGTTCATCAGCGCGCGTTGGCAGGATTGAGATACCCGAATGCCCGGTTTCACTCAATCAAAATTGGAGCGCGGCGTGGAAATTATCGTTGACGTTCGCGGCGCGAAACAAATACTTGCTGCAAGTTCATGTCGCAAAAATCAATTTATCTCGTCACCGGCGGCGCCGGTTTCATCGGCTCGCATTTGATTGATTCCCTGCTGGCCGATGCCACCACGAAGGAAATCCGCGTGCTCGACAATTTTTCCTCCGGCCGCCGCGAGCATCTGGCGCGGCACAAAAACGATCCCCGACTTAAAATCGTCAAGCTCGATCTGCTCAATCTGAAAAAGGCGCTGCCGCATTTCAGGTGCGTTGACCGTGTTTATCATCTTGCCGCGAATCCCGACGCCCGCTGGGGACTCGAAAACACCAAGCTGGACTTGGAGCAGGAAACCATCGTCACCTACAACGTCCTCGAAGCCATGCGCTTCCACGCCGTTCCGCAAATCATCCTTTCGAGTTCCGGCACGGTTTATGGCGACGTGGGCTGGATCGTGACGCATGAAAAACTCGGCCCCGCGCTGCCCATCAGTCTTTACGGCGCGGGCAAGGTTGCGGCGGAGGCGCTCGTCTCCGCGTTTTGCGCCACGTTCGGGCTGCGCGGCGTCATTTTGCGCTTCGGCAACATCGTCGGCGACCGCACCACGCACGGCGCGATTTACGATTTCATCAAGCAGCTCGGGAAAAATTCCACCGAACTCAAGGTGCTCGGCAACGGCCTGCAATCGAAACCTTACATCTACGTCCGCGACATCGTGGACGCGATTGTCTTTGGCGGGAAGAAATGCGGGGAACTGGAGCCGGGCAAATTCGACGTGTTCAACGTGGCGCCGGACGGCGGAACCACCGTGCGGTTCATCGCCGAGGAACTGGTGGCGCAGCTTGGGTTCAAGGGCCGGACGAAAATTTCCTACGGCACGACCGCCGGCGGCTGGCCGGGCGACGTGCCCCACTCGCGCATGGACGCCTCAAAAATCCGCAAGGCCGGATTCAACCTGCCGCGCAGCTCCGACGAAGCCGTGCAACTGGCCATCCGCCGCATTCTCGAATGGCTGCCGCAACGCAAAGGCGCAAAAGACGATTTGCGTCTGCCACACGACGCGAAACCGGTCGTCCAATAGCCCGCCAAATCTGGACAGGTCGGTCTTTGTCGAAAAATTAAAGACTGACGTCTTTACGAATTAATTGAATAAGTTGTTTGCCACAGGCAATGCTTGGCAATTCGCAAAGGCGATACCAAAGGCCTCCAATCAGCATGATTGCGAACCACGAAACCAAACAGAATGCGAACTGCAATAATGGATAATTGCCAGCAACCGGGTAAATCATGACAAAAATCAAAACACCCATCCCAATCAATGGTTGATGCAGCAGGTAAATGCTATAACTCCAAATTCCGGTTAATCGAAGATGTTTCAGGCAGAAATCAGGGATGCGAA
>JBEKRA010000188.1:0-5098 GCA_049519195.1 Verrucomicrobiota bacterium | reverse complement strand
CGTGCAGCGTTTGCGAATCGTCTTCAGCCAAAATCGCCGTGCGCCGCTGCGAGACAATCGGGCCGGTGTCCAGTCCAGCGTCCATTTTCATGATGGTGACGCCTGTCTCGGTGTCGCCATTGGCAATCGCCCACTGAATCGGCGCGGCGCCGCGATATTTCGGCAGGAGCGACGTGTGGACGTTCAGGCAGCCATGACGCGGCAATTCCAAAATCGCCGGCGGCAAAATGTGCCCGTAGGCGACGACCACGATCAAATCCGGCCGCAGCGCGCGCAGTTCGCAGATGAATTGCTCGTCGCGGGCGCGCATCGGCTGGAGCACGGGCAGGTTGAGTTTGAGCGCGAGCGATTTGACCGGCGATGGCTGCAGCTTCAGATCGCGGCCTTTTGGCTTGTCCGGCTGCGTGACCACGGCGGCGACGGAAAAAGCGGGACGAGCATCCTGCCCGTCAATTGACAGGCTGGAAGCCTGTCCCACTAATTTTTCGAGGCTGGCGCAGGACAATTCCGCCGTGCCCATGAAGATGATTCGCAATGCAGCCATCGGCGGATTTTAACGCAAAGGCGCGAAGAGGCAAAGGCGCAAAGGACGGGCGCCAAAAACATTTCAGAGCTTCACGACGTGCTTGAGAATTTCGGAGAAAATCTTGACCGGCGGGCCGTCGGTGTTGATGTTGCGGACAAGTTTTTTGCCGTAAAAATCAAGCACCGGTTTGGTTTCCTTCTCGTAGGTCGTAAGGCGATGGCGGATGACGTCGAGCTTCGCGTCGTCAAGGCGGTTTTCCTTGAGCGCGCGGCGCTGCATCCGCTGGACGAGAGTTTCGGGGTTGCTGGACGTGAGATTAAACACGACGATGACGTTGAGCGTGTTGCCCAACATTTCCGCCTGCGCCGCATTGCGCGGGATGCCGTCCAGCACCAGCGCGTCGGCATCGGGATGAAACCGCCCCGCCTGCATGCTGTTTTCAAGGCACTGCCGCCACAGCTCGATGGTTGATTCGTCCGGCACGAGCTGGCCGCGGCTGGAGTATTCCAGAAAAACTTTGCCGAGCGGCATTTCCGGGCGCAGGCTGCGGAACACGTCGCCGCAGGCGCAGTGGAAAAAACCGGGAATCACGCCGAGCGCGCGGCCATGCGTGCCCTTGCCGGAGCCGGGCGCGCCAAACATCAGAATGGTCCGATATTTCATGTGTTCTTGTGTTTCAGTTGAACTTCCTGGATTTCCGCGAACGGCACCATCACCTCCTGCCGCGAATCGCCCCGCAAAACCTCAAAATATACGTCGTTGGCCGTGATCCGCGTGATGCGCTCGGCCACAAACAGCGCGTGCGGCGTTTTCACCTGCAGCACCTTGTCCTTGTCAGCTTCGCGGCGGACGATGCCGAAAAATCCGGAAAACTTTGTCTCGAAAAACCGGCGGTTGAACATGAACTGTCCGCGCTGGAAAATTTCCGTGTTCGCCTCGCTGGGCGCCGGCGGCGGAGGTGCCCCGGCCTCCCATGAACCCGTCACGATGTGAATCTCCTCCCCCTCCTGCTTCATGCCCGGCACCGCGAACCGGTGCGGCTCGTTTTCCACCGGCGTCCCATCGGCGGATGTTTCGGCGGGTTTTTCCCCCACCGGCGGCTCTGCCACGCGCAATCCCGGCAGCGAAACAAAAATGATCGGCCCCGCAATCGGCAGCGCCGCGGACACGCCCACTACCTGCGCCAGCGGACGCGCGCGGAACAGGGCGATTTCGTAGGCGGCGTAAAGATTCGCCGCGTAAATCAGCAGCAGCGCCAACAGACCGACCGATGACGAAAACAGCCCGCCAAACAAGGACGCCGGCGATGACCTGTCAAGCCGCGGCACATCCTGAATTTTCACTTCCGGCTTTGGCGCCCGTTCCACCTGCGGCGGCTCGATGAACGGCTCGACGAACGGCTGCATCTTTGGCTTTTGCGCCAGTTGCTTCAACCCGTCCTGCGAAAACTTGATCCACGGCAGCCGGTCGGTGTATTTGTCGTCGCTCGTGCGAAAAATGATGCCGTTGTCGTTGAACGAAATGACGTCGCCGCTGATCGTCTTGCCGTCGGCCAATGCGAACGATTCCGCGCCGGCCGCCGCCAGCAGCCCGCAAAGCCAGAGGCCGGAAATTGTCCAAAGGAGTTTGCGCACACGGATTTTTTAGCAGATGAAAACGCGCCGCGAAAGCAAATTCAGCGCATCATTTTCCTTTGGGCGCTTCTTGAGGCACTGCCCCCGATTGCGAACCTGACGGAGATACGGCTGTCCCAGCCGCAGCACATTCGACAAACCAGAAGCCCGTGGAATTTCGCGCGCCAATTCCGCAATCCGGGCTGCTGCGGGTGGAACACCCGCGCTCCGTTCCATTTGGGCAACACGCCCTCAAGATGCGCCCTTTCCTTTCCAATTCTGCCTTCAAACGGGCTGCGCATACCGGATCCCGCCTTTTGCGCTTGCGATGGGACAAATGTCGCAGACAAAGCGCCAGAGGGCTGGCGCAGTCCAGGACGCTTCGCGCAATACGGCGGCCGCAAGAAATTCGCGCCAGCGTATTGGCGGCGGCCCCCCGCCGCTTTTCCCAGCATGTCAAATGGTGCCGATGTTAACTGGAACTGCAATAGTCATTGCCGGGTCGGGTGGCGGGTCATGATCAGCGCAATTCCATGCTGGACGACAATTTCAACCCGGCTTACATTGCGCTTCGTGAAACAGGATAGGCTGCGCAACGAGGCAGCCATCATCTGTCAACTGGCAGAACCATGAAACGCAGCGATAAGATTAATCGCAAATCTGCTTTTACGTTGGTGGAGCTTTTGTGCGTTTTTGGCATCATAGCGATACTTGTCGCCTTGTATCTCGGAGTGTTTCCAAAAGCAATTGGCAGAGCCAGAAAGGTCAGCGATCAGAACGCAGACAGCCAGACAAACATGATAAAAATGATGCAGGAAGATGAAAATGAGGGTCACTAAACTTCAATAGCGGACTTTGTCCGGCTTGTCCCGCCATTCCTTGAAAACTTTCAGCGCGTCACCACGCAGCAATTGCCGCGTCGGAATTTTGCGGCGTGAAGCAGGTCGCGCCATTTCGCGGTAAATCAATTCGTCGTCAAAACCGATGGCCGCCGCGTCGCGCCGCGCGCCGGCGTAAAATATTTTTCCGACCCGCGCCCAGTAAATCGCAGCCAGGCACATCGGACATGGCTCGCAACTGGCGTAAATCTCGCAATCGTCCAGCCGGAAGGTCTTGAGCCGGCGGCACGCCTCCCGGATGGCCGTGACCTCCGCGTGCGCCGTTGGATCGTTCGTGGAGGTGACGCGGTTCCAGCCGCGCCCGACAATTTTGCCGCGCCGCACCACGACCGCGCCAAACGGCCCGCCCTCCACGCGCCGCATTTTTTCCAGCGAAAGCCGTATGGCCGCGCGCATGAACTCTGATTTCATCGCAAAGATTTAACCACGGATGAACTTGGCGCGGCAAGCCGCAACCAAAATAGTGGCACGGGCGTCTCGCCTGTGTGTTTCAACCAAGGCGGGATTTTTAGAAACTCACAGGCGAGACGCCCGTGCCACTACGCCATGCGAAAAGTATGCGCGGGAAAACAAAACTTTTCGGGATAGAAACACGGATGGACACGGATTCAATTCCGGTAAAATCAATCCGTGTAAATCCGTGTCTGCCGTTTCAGATGGCAAACAAACCAGCCGGATTTCCCGCCGCGCTTAAAAATTTTCCTCCGCTGAAAACTTTCCGGAGCTTTCCGCCGCGCCATTTTTGCAGGCGGTAAATCGCCGCAAATGTGAAGTCCGGCGCCTTCGCGCCGCGCCCGCCGACCAGTTCCGCGCCGCGCCGGACGTTGTCAATCATCCAAGCCGGCAGCCGCGCGTGATACGAATTCCGCTTCACCTCTCCGGCGTGAAACGTAAGCGCGGCAATCAAATCCGCCAAATCCTTCGCGCCGATTTCAACCAGCAGATTCGGTTCCGCCATTTGACCCCAAAATTCCGTTTCGATGATGTGGCAGTCGAAGTTCTCCGGCAGCATTTTAAGGGCGTCGAAAACCAGGAAATGCGTCCCGACGTGCGCCGGGTGACAGTCATTTTCATGCGGCACGAAGATGACGCGCGGTTGTTGTTCCGCCAGGATTTCGGCCACGGTATTCACCGCCTCCCGCCAGGACGCGCGATTTTTCCGCCGCGCCTCCGGATGGATGTCCTCCCAATTCGCCAGCGCCAGGCTGAAGCCAAGAAACCGGCACGCCGCCTGCAATTCAGCCAGCCGCGCCACGCGCCGCGCGGCGTTGCTGCCGAGCGTCACGGCGACGTTGATGATGTTCCATCTGGCCTCGCGCAACAGCCGCAACGCCAGCCCGCTGGTGATGCACTCATCGTCCGGGTGCGGCGAAAAAATCAGCACCTTTGGCGTGCTGGCTGGAATTTTGCGACATGGCGCTTTGGAAATTTTTCCAGGATTCAGCGATTTGCCTTTTTGAAGCAGGCGCTCAAATTCAGAAACGAACTGGCGGTAACGATTCATCGCGGTTGTTTCGGCAATTCCATCAAAACCCGCGCCCGATCACAATCATGGAAATCCGCCTCCTCCGGCAGGCGATGCACCGCTTCAAAAACTATCCGTTCCGCTGTCGTCATGTGATTAAATTAATCTATTCTTGCGATGGCGGCAAGGTGTTTGCTTTGCCAGCCAAACAGCAATCGCAAATTGTTCATCACCGCCTTTCCGGCAGTCCGAAAATTGAGATGACCTGCCGCACCGATTTGGCTGGCGCGGTGTTCCACTTTCTGACTCAATCGCTCAAATCCATGAAACGCTGGGCCATTCTTACCATCCTGCTTTACGCGCTGGCGCTGCTGCTGCTGACCGCGCCGGTCATCCTGATTGCCTTTGGCAACTGGGGCGTCCATAACGACAACCTGACTTTTAAGAACACGCTGCAAATCTACGCGGCCTGGCAATACTGGCTCTGGCTGGGTGTGGTTGTCGCCGGACAGGTGTTGTTGCTGCTGTTGCCCATCAACCTCGCCGAAAAAAGATTGCCCGCACGCCGCAAATTGAAAGTCCCCATCGTTGTCAC
>JBEKRA010000187.1:0-5151 GCA_049519195.1 Verrucomicrobiota bacterium | reverse complement strand
ATTACAACAAGCCGTCGCAGGTGGGGTTGTTCCAGCATTTCCGCGCCATTGCGCGAGAAACGAACCTGCCCATCGTGCTTTACAGCATCCCGGGGCGCTGCGGCGTCGAAATCGGTGTCGAAACGGTCCGGCGGCTCGCGGCGGAATGCAAAAACATCATCGGCATCAAGGAGGCGGGCGGAAGCTGCGACCGCGTGTCGCAATTGCGCGCGGCGCTGGGGCCGAAATTCACGATCATGTCCGGCGATGATTCGCTGACGCTGCCGTTCATGGCCGTCGGCGCGCAGGGCGTCATCAGCGTGGCTTCCAACGTCATTCCGCGCGAAGTTTCGCAAATGGTGGGCGCGTTCGCGCGCGGCGACATAAAAAAGGCGTCGCAGTTGCACGCGAAATTCTATCCGGTGTTCAAGGATTTGTTCCTCGAAACGAATCCCGTTCCCGTCAAGGCCGCGCTGGCAATGATGGGCTTGATTGCCGAGGAATACCGCCTGCCGCTTGTGAAAATGAGCGACGCGAACCGGGCAAAGCTGAAAGCGACGCTTAAGGCGTGCGGAGTTTTGAAATAAAAGCTGGAGTTCAAGCTTTAGCTTGTCCCGGACAGGCTGAAACCTGAACTTCAACAATTGTTATGACAAAAATCATCATCACCGGATCGAAAGGCCGGATGGGCCAGGCGCTGATTTCGTGCGCGAAAAGTTTTCGCGAACTGGCAGTCGTCGGTCAGATTGACCAGGGCGACGATCTTGGCGGCGTGATTGACCAAGGCGACGCGGTGGTTGATTTCAGCGCGCACTCGGTCACACCGGAGGTGGCCGCACTCTGCGCGCGGCACCACAAGGCGCTGGTCATCGGCACCACCGGCCACACGGACACCGAAAAATTCGAAATTACCAAGACCGTGGCCGGCATCCCCGTCGTGTGGGCGTCGAATTATTCGACCGGCGTCAACGCGCTGTTCTGGCTCACGCGCAAGGCGGCGGAAATCCTCGGCCCGAACTTCGACCTTGAAGTTGTTGAGATGCACCACCGCCTCAAGCGCGACGCCCCCAGCGGCACGGCCAAAACGCTCGCGGAAATTCTGGCGGGCGTCCGCAAACTGCAATTGGACAAGGCCGCCCGGCACGGCCGCGCCGGCATCGTCGGCGAACGGACGCAATCGGAAATCGGCATTCATTCCATCCGCGGCGGCGATGTCGTTGGCGACCACACGGTTATTTTTGCAAACACCGGCGAGCGCGTGGAGCTGACGCACAAGGCGTCGAGCCGCGACACGTTTGCCAACGGCGCGTTGCGTGCGGCGCTCTGGGTCGTGAAACAAAAGCCCGGCCTTTACGACATGCAGGACATGCTGGGGCTGAAATGAATTTATGATTTACGATTTACGATTTACGATTTGGCCTTCGCATTGGAGTCAATCATCAATCATCAATCATCAATCATAAATGGTTTTTGTTGCGCTCGGCTCAAATCTCGGCGATTCGCGCCAGATAATTTCGGACGCGATGGCGCGTCTGCAAAGCTTCTCAAATGAACCAATTCTGAAATCCTCGCTCTGGCAAACGTCGCCGGTGGATTGTCCGCCGGGTTCGCCGGCCTTTGTGAACGCAGCCGTTGCCCTGGTTCCGCGCGCGGACGAAACACCGGAGTCGCTGCTGGCGAAGCTGCAATCGTTGGAACAGGAATTCGGCCGGCAGGCCAAGAATATCTTGAACGAGCCGCGGTCGCTGGATTTGGATTTGATTGCGTTTGGAAATGAGGTCCGCCTTTCGCCGGAATTGATTCTGCCGCATCCGCGCGCGCACTTGCGGCGATTCGTGCTTCAGCCGTTGAGCGAGATAGCGCCCAATTTGATTTTGCCGGGGCATGAGAAGACGGTTGCAAAATTGCTTGCAGAGCTTTCGGCGGACGAAACGGTCACTCGGCTTGATTTGTAAGAGTCGAGGCAACGAGACTCAAAATTAGAGACTCCTCACGCCGTCTCCGGCAATAAGCATTTCCCCAAAAAATAAAACAAGTTGCAATTTTGTTCATAAGAAGGACGTTGACACACCGTTAATTCAATCAGAATGAACGGCGCAAACTAAAAAATGCGGTGGTTTGCCGGCAAATCCGCAGTTAAAGACATCGAAATGAAAATCATGAAAACAAAAAGCTCGATCATAATCACCGCAGCCATTGCGCTTTCCACCACGGCGGCCCTCGCGACCGACTTTACTACCGACACCACCATCGCCGCCGGCAACACGACTTACGATGGTCAGGCCATCGTTGTGAGCAACTGCATGCTCACGGTCAACGGGCCGCACAGCTTTGCCAGTCTACAAGCCATCAGCAACGGCGTGGTCACCCACTCCGCCGCGCCGAATGGCGAGGCGGACAATCTCCTATCTTTGACCATTGCCGGCGATCTGGAGGTGGACGCCTTGAGTCGAATTGATGTCTCCGGGCGCGGTTATGCCGCCCAGCAAGGCCCCGGTGCGGGCACGGCCAATCCGGGCGGTTGGGGCCGCGGTGCCGGCCACGGCGGCGTGGGGGGCACGGCTTATTATTACGGCGGCCTGGGCGGCGGCGCTTATGACTCCATCACGACGCCAGCGCAATGGGGCAGCGGCGGCGGCAGCGGTTCGGGTGGTCCCGGCGGCGGGGCGGCTGTTTTGAATGTCGCCGGCACGCTGCGGGTGGATGGGATACTGGCCGCCAACGGCTCGGCGGCACCCAATCCGCAGTGTGGCGGCGGAGCGGGTGGCAGTCTGTGGATCAATGCGGGCACTTTGACCGGCGGCGGTTCGATTACCGCGCACGGTGGGGCTGGCGGCGTGGCCGAGGGCGGTGGTGGTGGCGGCGGTGGACGCATCGCGCTTTACTTCACACAAAACACTTTCGCCGGAACCATGAGTGCAGCCGGCGGGGTTGGCTTTCAAAATGCCGGTGCCGGCACGCTTTACACAAAGCTGGTGGCGGACACATGCGGCCAGGTGCTCGTGGACAACAGTGGAAATGTCGGCGAGTGGACGCCGTTGAGCACGCCGGAAACCTTTTCGCTGATCATCGCCAGCGGCGGCAAAGTCAGCGCACTTGCGCCGCTGACCAACAGCGCTTTGTTGATCCAAACCAACGGCACGCTTTCGTATGTCACCGGCTTGAGTAACTTCACGATGATGGTGCTCGGCAATGCGACCATTGATCTCGGCGGCAAACTGGACTTGAGCGGTTTGGGGTATGCCGGCGCTGTCGGACCGGGTTCCGGGACAAACAGTGTTTATGGCTACGGCAGCGGTGGTGGCCACGGCGGTTGCGGCGGGAATTCAGTCAGCGGTGGCTATTGGGGATCAGCACTTGGCGGCAGCGTGTATGACTCGATCGTTTCACCGATCCAATGGGGCAGCGGTGGAGGCGTCAACAACCATAACGGCGAATCGGGTGGCCCCGGCGGCGGCGCGGTGATGTTGAATGTCGTCGGCACTCTGCAGATGGATGGATCGCTGACGGCCGACGGTTTGACGTCGCCAAATGTGCAGTATGGCGGCGGCTCGGGCGGCAGCTTGTGGATCAACGCGGGCATCTTGACCGGCGGCGGGTTGATTGCCGCGCGCGGTGGTGCCGGCGGAGTGACCGCGGGCGGCGGCGGTGGTGGCGGCGGACGCATCGCGCTGTATTTTACGCAGAACACTTTTACCGGAACCGTCACAGCGGTCGGCGGGCTGGGCTTTCAAAACGGCGGTGCGGGCACTATTTACACCAAGCTGGCGGCTGACACTTACGGCCAGGCGCTCGTGGACAACGCGGGCAACGCCGGCTTGACCCGGCTGAACAGCAGTAACTGGCCGGCAGGGCAAGTCTTCGACCTGATGCTTTCTGGGGCCGCCATTGTGAAACCTGATGCGCCGCAGACGTTCCGAAATTTGGTGATGACCAACGGAGCGGTCGCCACCCACGACCAGGCGCAGGCGGGATTCTTCTGGACCTGCCTGGGCGATGCTTGGATTGCCAGCAACGCTTCCTTCAACGTGGACGGTTTGGGCTATACCATAGCCAACGGACCGGGATACGGAACCAACAGTGTCTATGGCTACGGCAGCGGAGGCGGCCACGGTGGGACTGGTGCGATCTCCTATAACGGCGGTTATTGGGGTCCCGCGCCGGGCGGCGTCACTTACGGATCGAGCCGCGAGCCAGTCACATTGGGAAGCGGTGGTGGCGGTGGCGCGGGTGCCAGTGGCGGCGGCGCTCTCCGTTTGATCGTCAATGGCACGCTATATCTGGATGGCACTTTTAGTGCAAACGGTCTGGATTCATCAGGAAGCAGTGGCGGCGGAGCCGGTGGCAGTGTCTGGATTACAGCGGACTCTCTGACCGGCGATGGTTCCGTGCAGGCCAATGGCGGCGCGACTGCTCCCTACGGCGCGGCGGGTGGCGGCGGACGCATCGCCATCTACACCTACAGCACGGCGGGCTTTGACACCAACCACATCAGCACCGCCGGCGGTGTAGGCGGCGGAACCGGCACACAAGTTTTGGGCTATCCGACTCCGCGTCCCAATGCTGAAGTCGTCGGCTCTGCATTGCGGCTTGCCTGGCATGCAGGCGATGGGAGCAACTATCAGGTCTGGTCCTCGCCGGACTTGGTTAACTGGTCGCTTTACGGCCCGGTGCAGGTTGGCACCGGTGGCATTCTCACGCAGGATTGTCCGATGACCAATTCGCCAGGCCTCTTCTTCCGCGTGCAGATGGGGGACTGATTCAGGCAAACCATGAAAATCAAAAAATACTGATTCAAATCGGGGTGTATGGTGCGGCGGTTCGTGCTTGAGCCATTGAGCGAAATCGCGCCGGACTTCGTTCTGCCGGGACAGACCAAGGCGGTCTTGGATCTGCTTTGCGATTTGTCGGAATCGGAGGTCGTTGTCCGGCTATCATTGCCGATTTGAAAAACACCCGGACATAGGAGCGCCGGAATCTCGCCGGCGTGTTGGATTTTGAGAGCAACTCGCCGCCTGGACGGCAGCGCTCCCAGGGTTGTCTGCGTTGGGCGTTAGCTCTTTGATTGTCGGTCAAAGGCACCACCAAAATTATTTCAGAAAAGTTATTGACATGCCGGCATTTTTTAAGAAAAGTGCCATTAAGCCAAATGAGTGGGGCAAACTCAATTAG
>JBEKRA010000186.1:0-5158 GCA_049519195.1 Verrucomicrobiota bacterium | reverse complement strand
ATTTTCACGAATCTATTTAGCGTCAATTCGCGCAATTAGCGGATTAGATTTTTACCGTGTTTTCTTTGAAATTCTCCAACGCCGCGACCAAATCCACGATGAACCGCGCCGCTTCGCCGCCGTCAATCACACGGTGATCGTAGCTCAAGCCCAGCGGCGTCATCATGCGGATGACCACCTTCCCGTCGCGCACCACCGGCTTCATCGCGCCGCGACCGAGTCCGAGGATGGCCACCTCCGGCGTGTTGACGATGGGCGTGAAATGCGCCCCGCCAATTGCGCCCTGGTTTGAAATCGTGAACGTCCCGCCCTTGAGTTCCTCGGCGGAAATCTTCCGGTCGCGAGCCTTGGCCGCGACCTGCTCCAGTTCCTTCGCCAGATCCAAAATGGATTTTTCGTCCACGTCACGGATGACCGGCACGATCAATCCCTGCTCCGTGTCCACCGCTATGCCGATGTGATAATAATCCTTGAGGACGATTTCGTTCGCCGCCTCGTCGAGGCTGGAATTGAACAGCGGATGCTTCTTCAACGTCCCGGCCACCGCCTTGAGCACCAGCGGCGTGAGCGTCAGCCGCGCGCCATTTTTCTCGTATTTGGCCGCGAACTTTTTCCGCAACTCGTTCAACCGCGTGAAATCCGCCTCGTCGAACTGCGTCACGCGCGGCACGGCGTTCCAGCTTTCGCCCATCCGCCTGGCGATAACCTGGCGCAACGGCGACAGCGGCTTCTTGCTGACCGGACCCCACTTGGAAAAATCAATGCTCTCGGCAACCGGCTTGGCCGGAGCAACCGCTCCGCCGCCTGACTTGCCTTTCCCCGCCGACGCAATCAACCGCTGAATGTAATTCCGCAAATCGCCGACAACAATTCGCCCGCCCGCTTCGCTGCCACGAACCTTCCGCAAATCAATTCCCAGCTCGCGCGCCATCTTGCGCACTGAAGGAGCGGCCACCGGCGCAACCGTGGAAGTTGGTTCCTCATCGTGCTCGTTCTCATCCTCGACTGGAACAGGCAGGCTGGAAGCCTGCGCCACTATCTTTTCCGCCGGCGCGGGCGCGGCAGCCGCCGGCTGCCCGGATTCATTCAACGTCAGGATGCGCTGTCCGACGCTGATGCGGTCGCCCGGCTTCACATAAATTTTCGCGACGACCCCCGCTGCCGTGGACGGAATCGAGGCCACAGCCTTTTCATTCTCCAGTTCCAGAATGGCCTGATCCTTGGCGACCGTGTCGCCCTCCTTTACGAAAAGGTTGACCACGACGCCGGAATCGGCGCCTTCGCCCAGCTTGGGAAGTTTAACGTCCATAAATTAACGTGCCGCAACGTGCCTTAGAAATTCCCCATTTTCCAGAAATAAATTCCCGGCAAGCAGTAGCTCACAGTTCAAACAATTTGCGGCTGGATTTTTTCCGGGTCCACGCCCAAATCCTTGATGGCTTGGGCGACGACTTCGCGACTCATGAGATTTTTCGCCGCCAGCGCGTAGAGCGTGGCGATGACGGTGGATTCGGCGTCCACTTCAAAGAAGCGCCGTAGCCGCGCGCGGGTGTCACTGCGGCCAAAGCCGTCCGTCCCCAGCGTGAACAAGCCGCCCGGAACCCACGGCGCAATCTGGTCTGGCACGGTGCGGATGTTGTCCGAAACGGCCACGAATGCCCCCTGCTCTTTCGCCAGCAGCGTCTCGATGTAGGATTTTTTCGGCGGCTCGGTGGGATGCAGCATGTTCCAGCGCTGGCAGCGAATGGCGTCGGTGCGCAGCAGTTTGTAGCTGGTCGCGCTCCAGACATCGGCGGAGACGCCGTAGCGGTCGGCCAGGATTTCCTGCGCCTTGAGCGCGGATTGAATGATTGGCCCGCTGCCGAGGATGTGGGCTTTCACCGGGAGCGCCGGCATCTTGCCGGCGGGTGAATGTTTGTTCGTTTGGGAACTCGCAGGCGAGACGCCGGCGCTCCCAGGCTTGAATTTATACAGGCCTTTCAGGATGCCGTCCTCGACGCCAGCGGGCATCGGTGGCATGGAATAATTTTCGTTGTAAAGCGAGAGGTAGTAGAAGATTTCCTCGCTCTCGACGAACATCCGGCGCAGGCCGTCGGCGATGATGACGGCGAGTTCGTAACCGAACGCCGGGTCGTATGGCAGGCAGGTGGGAATGGTGCTGGCGTGCAGCAGGCTGTGGCCGTCCTGATGTTGCAGGCCCTCGCCGTTGAGCGTGGTGCGGCCGGAGGTTGCGCCCAGTAAAAAACCCTTCGCCCGGATGTCGCCCGCGAGCCAGAACAAATCGCCGACGCGCTGCGGGCCGAACATCGAGTAATAAATGTAAAACGGAATCATCGGCACGCCGTGCGTGGCGTAGCTCGTGCCCGCCGCGATAAACGATGCCATTGCGCCGGCCTCGGTGATGCCTTCCTCCAGAATCTGCCCGTCCTTCGCCTCGTGGTAATACAGCAGTGATTCGCTGTCCACCGGATCGTAAAGCTGTCCCTTGGACGAGTAAATTCCGATCTCGCGGAAAAATGCGTCGAGACCGAAAGTGCGAGCTTCGTCAGGAATGATCGGAACAATGTTCCGGCTGATGCCCTTTTGGCGCAGCAAAATCCTCAACACGTTCCCGAAAGCAGTCGTTGTTGAAATCTCCGAGTTCGAGCCTTTGCAAAAATCGGCAAAGCAATCGAGCTTCGGAGCGTCGAGCACAACCGGCGTGACTTTGCGCGCGGGCAGAAAACCGCCGAGCGCATGGCGGCGTTCGAGCAGGTATTTAGTTTCCACGCTGTCCGGCGCGGGCCGGTAAAACGGCGTCTCGGCGATGATGTCGTCGCTGATGGGAATCTTGAAGCGTTCGCGAAATTCGCGAAGCTCCTTCTCGTTCATTTTCTTCTGCTGGTGCGAAATGTTCTTGCCTTCGCCGGCTTCGCCGAGTCCGTAGCCCTTCACCGTCTTGGCCAGAATCACCGTCGGCCGGCCCTTGTGCCCGGACGCGGCTTTGTAGGCGGCATAAACTTTCCGCGCATCGTGGCCGCCGCGCAGCATTTTTCGAATCTGGTCGTCGGTGAGATGATTCACCAGTTCGAGCAGTTCAGGATATTTGCCGAAGAAATGTTTGCGCGTATAACTGCCCGGCTCGACGCAATACTTCTGGTAATCGCCATCCACGCATTCTTCCATGCGCTTGAGCAGAAGACCGGATTTGTCGCGCGCGAACAAATCGTCCCAGTCGGCACCCCAGATGACCTTGATGACGTTCCAGCCCGCGCCGCAGAAAAGGCCCTCGAGTTCCTGAATGATTTTACCATTGCCGCGAACCGGGCCGTCGAGCCGCTGGAGGTTGCAATTGATGACCCAGATCAAATTGTCGAGGTTCTCGCGAGCGCCGAGCGTGATTGCGCCAAGCGCGTCCACCTCGTCGCATTCGCCGTCGCCGAGGAACGCCCAGACCTTCGGCTCCTCCTTCCAGTTCGCCAGACCGCGCGCCTGTAGGTAACGGTTGAATCGCGCCTGATACAGCGACATGAGCGGACCGAGGCCCATCGAGACCGTCGGGAACTGCCAGAAATCCGGCATCAAATACGGATGCGGATACGATGACAATCCGCCGCCCTCGGCAAGTTCCTGCCGGAAATTCTGCAAATGTTTTCCGTCCAGCCGGCCTTCGAGAAACGCCCGCGCATAAATGCCCGGCGCCGCGTGACCCTGAAAATAAACGATGTCGCCGGGAAAACTGTCCGTGTGGCCGCGCAGGAAATGGTTGAACGCAACCTCATAAAGCGTCGCCGCCGAGGCGTAAGTCGAGATGTGGCCGCCGACGTTCGTGGTCGAGTTCGCCTTCACCACCATCGCCATCGCGTTCCAGCGCATCAGGCTTTTGATGCGGCGCTCAATGGCGCGGTCGCCCGGATACGCCGGCTGCTGCTCCACGGGAATCGTGTTGAGGTAAGGCGTCGTCGCGCCGGCGGACGGGCGCGGCGCGGCGCGAAGCTGGCCGGCGAGTTGCTCCAGCAATTTGGCGGTGCGCTCCGGCCCCTGGTTTTCCAGCGCCAGCTCAAAGACCGATTGCAGGGATTCGCCCCATTTGTCGCCGTGCTGATTATCGGACGATGCGCCTCCCGTCCCGGCGCGCAAACCGTGAATTACTTTTTTGTCAACGTTCACTGTAATATCTGCTAGGTTAGGCACGGAAAATGTGCCTGAACAATAAAGCTCAACATGGCCGCCAGCGCCAGTGAAATCTCGATGCGACATCTCGACCTGACATTCCCCTCGCCCGCTGAAAATCTAGCGTGCGATGAGGCGCTGCTCGACTGGTGCGAATCCGGCGAGGGCGCGGAAACCATGCGCTTCTGGGAATCACCGGAGCCATTCGTCGTCGTCGGCTACGCGAACAAGGTTGAGACCGAAGTGAACGTGGCCGCGTGCGAGGCGCGGAAAATCCCGATTCTGCGCCGCTGCTCCGGCGGCGGCACGGTTGTGCAAGGCCCCGGCTGCCTCAATTACACGCTCGTGTTGCACATCACCAAGGACGGCCCGCTCCACAGCATCGCCGTCGCCAATCAATTTATCATGCGCCGCAACCGCGCGGCGATTCAAACCCTCAACCCTCAACCCTCAACCCTCAACTGTGCTGTCCGCGGCCACACCGATCTGGCGATTGGCGGACGCAAGTTCTCCGGCAACTCCCAGCGCCGCCGCAAACATTTTCTGCTCTTTCACGGAACGTTCCTGCTGAACTTCGACCTCGCGCTCATCGGCGATCTGCTGCTCATGCCGTCCAAGGAGCCTGATTACCGCGAGAGCCGCAAACACGCCGATTTCCTCACCAACATCAACGTCTCTGCGGAAATGTTGAAGGCTGCGCTGCAAAAGGCTTGGGGTGCAGATTCACTGTTGACCAATCCACCTCTGCAGAAAATTAGAGCTATGACGCTGGAGAAATACTCGACCAACGAGTGGAACTTTAAATTCTGAATTGCTTAACCGCGAAATACGCGAAATACACGAACGAATGTTTTGACAAATTACTTTTTGCGTATTTCGTGTGTTTTGAGGTGGACCCCATCCTTTAGACCACTGAGCGCAGGAGATAAGAAGGATTCTCGCGGTCTGCTGTCATGGTTGCTTTTGTTTGTCTGTTGTTCACTCTGCGCTTTAAAACCATTTGGAA
>JBEKRA010000185.1:0-5171 GCA_049519195.1 Verrucomicrobiota bacterium | reverse complement strand
CCTCACCGCCGGGTTCGTCGGCATGCAATGCCAGCGTCTCGCGCTCAAGGCGGCCAATGATGTCTGGATGGAATGGTTCGTCTATGACATGGGCGCGCTGCCGCAGGCGTTCTCGGTGTTCAGCCTCCAGCGCCGCGCGGAGGCGCAAACCCTGGACCTGACTCCGTTCGCCTACCAAACCCAGAACTCACTCTACTTCGTCAGCGGGCGCTACTACGTCGAGGCCGTCACGGCCATGCCGACGGAGCCAATGATGGCGGCGATGCGGGCGATGGCGCGGCAGTTCGTCGCGGCGCATCCGCCCGGCGCGATGCAGATACCGGAACTGAAATTGTTTCCGCCGGAAAATCTTGAAGCCGGCAGCCAGGGTTTGCAGGTGGCGGACGCCTTTGGCTTCGACCAGTTCACCAACGTCTTCACCGCGAAATATCTCCTGCCAAACGGCGCAACCAATGTCGAGGTGCTCGCTTATTTGGAAATTACAAAATCCACCGCCGCAGCAGCCGCGTTGCGCGATGCCTGGCGGTCCTTCCTGCTGTCAAACGGTGGCAGGGAGATTGAAGCCGGCGGCGCTGCTTCGTTGGGCAAGCCCGTCAATTTCATGGATAATATCGAAATCGTTTTTGCGGAGAGCAACATGGTGGCAGGGGTTCATGCCGCACCGAACGCCGGCTCGGCGGCAACGGTGGCGCAGCAATTGGCCGACAGCCTGCGGAAAGGAAAACCGTGAGCCAATCCAATCCACTGGATCGGCGCGATTTTCTCCTGCGCGCAGCCAAGGCGGGTGCGGCCATCACGGTGGTGGGTGGCACGGCCCTGTGGTTGCACGACCGCAAAGGCCCGTCAGCCAATATCGTCAGCGAAACGGTGTCCCTGCCGGATTTCTCTCTGGCGTCCGCCGGGCCAAAGATGAGCATCGTCACCGGCGCGGATCGCGTAAAGACGGTCAACCGCGCGTTAGCGGCGCTTGGCGGCATTGAACGGTTCATCAAATCCGGTGACCGCGTGGTTCTGAAAGTCAACGCCGCCTTTGCCTCGCCCGCCGCGCTTTCCGCCACGTCACATCCCGATCTGGTCGCCGAAGTGGCGCGGCTCTGCCTGCGCGCCGGCGCAGCGTCTGTGATTGTGACGGACAATCCGATCAACGACCCGCCAAGCTGTTTCTCGCTCACGGGCATTGCCAAAGCGGCGGAAGTTGCGGGCGCAAAAATCGCCCTGCCAACACCGTCATCATTCAAGCCGACAACCCTGGCCGATGCCACGCTGATCAAGGATTGGCCGTTGTTGATCGAGCCGTTTCACGGCGCGACCAAGCTTATCGGCCTCGCGCCGGTCAAGGACCACCATCGCAGCGGCGCGTCGCTGACGATGAAGAACTGGTATGGATTGCTGGGCGGACGGCGGAACGTTTTTCATCAGGACATCAACACCATCATTTTTGAACTGGCGCGGCTGGTCCGTCCCACGCTGGTCATCCTCGACGGCACCACGACGATGATGACCAACGGCCCGACCGGCGGTTCGCTGGACGATCTCAAGGCCACGAACACGATGATCGCCAGCACCGACGCCGTGGCGGCGGACGCGTTCGGCGCGACACTGCTCGGCAAGACCTCCGCCGGCCTGCCATTCATCGGCAAGGCCGCCGCCGCCGGTTTGGGCACCGCCGATTTTGAATCACTCAACCCGACGAGAGATCATGTGGAATAAAATGAGGAAACATCGAACATTCAACATTCAACATTTAACATCCAACGAAAACCAAATTTCGATGGATTGGGATTTGAATGTTGAATGTTGGGTGTTGAATGTTTTCCAGGCTTTCCAGATGGCAAAGGAGGCTCGCCCATGAAAATCGTCACGGTTCGGCGCATTGCGCAGATTTTTTTCTTCGTCCTGTTCGCGTGGTTTTGCGTGGTCACAACCGTCGGCGACCGCTGGTGGCAGTTGCGCGGCTGGCCGGTCAACTGGCTGCTGCAACTCGATCCGCTGGTGGCAATCGGCACGCTGCTCACCACCAAAACCGTTTATGCCGGACTGCTTTGGGCGCTGGCCACCGTGGTTCTGACGATTCTGCTCGGTCGCTTTTTCTGCGGCTGGGTGTGTCCGTTCGGTGCGCTGCATCAATTCATCGGGTGGCTGGGACGCCGGCGCAGAAAACACGCGGAGCGCGTGGCGATGAACCAATATCGCAACGGCCAGGTGATCAAATATTACATCCTGATCGCCATGTTGGCGGCGGCCAGCGGCGGCTTGCTGGCGGAAGTTTTGCGCTGGCCGCGCGAAAAACCAGCGGTGGGCCTGGTCGTGCTGGCGGCGAGCCTGACTTTGACGCTCTGGTTTGCCACCCGGAAAGTGGTGGGCGGCTGGAAGCAAACTGCCGAATGGTTCGCGGGATTGATTTTCATCGGCACGGCGCTGGGATTTCTCGTCCGGCCGGAAGTCGTGGTCGCGTCGTCATTGCAAACGGGTTTGCTCGATCCGATTCCGCTTCTGCACCGCTCGATGAATCTCGTAATTCTGGCCGCTTTCGACGGGGTCGCGACGGCATCCCGGTTTTACGTTGCCGCGTGGTCCATCGCCGCCGTTTTTTTCACCGCGCTGCTTTTGAATTTGTGGATACCGCGTTTTTATTGCCGCTTCGTCTGTCCGCTCGGCGCGTTGTTTGGCGTGCTGGCGCGGTGGACGCCGTGGCGCATTGGCAAACGTCAGGGCGAATGCCTTGGTTGCGAGTTGTGCGAAAACAATTGCGAAGGCGCGTGCGATCCGTTCGGAAAAATCCATCCGCACGAATGCCTGCTGTGCATGAACTGCCTGCGCGCCTGCCGCCAGGCGCAGATGGCTTACGGTCCGAACCGTTCAGCGGCGGGCGAGGTGCCGTTACCCGGACTCACGCGTCGCGGTTTTCTCACTGCGGCGGTTTCAGGATTGGCGGCCGTGCCCGCTGTGCGGCTGGCCGGGTCGCTGAATCAAAACTGGAACCCCGGCGTGGTTCGCCCGCCCGGCGCTTTGGCGGAGGAGGATTTCCTGTCGCGCTGCATCAAATGCGGCCAGTGCATGCGGGTTTGCCCGACAAATATAATTCAACCCGCCACGCTGGAGGCCGGTCTGGAAGGTTTGTGGACGCCGCTCCTGAATTTCCGCGTGGGCACCAGCGGCTGCCAGCTCAACTGCATCGCCTGCGGCAACGTTTGCCCGACATCCGCCATCCGGCCGCTGTCGCTGGATGAAAAGACCGGGCGCGGTAAATTTGCGGAAAGAGGTCCGGTCCGGATGGGCACGGCGTTTGTGGACCGCGGCCGCTGCCTCCCGTGGGCGATGGATGTGCCGTGCATCGTCTGCCAGGAAAATTGTCCGGTCAGTCCCAAGGCGATTTACGTCCGCGAAGAATTTCAGGTGGTCCGTGACGGCGCGCGGACGATCACTGCTGTCGCCACGAACGGCCTGACGCTCGATGGCGCGGCGCTACGTCCCGGCACGCTGGGCACGGGCGATTATTTTGTCCGACTGGAGAGCGCCGGGAGCGTCGAACGCCGGCTGATCGCGGACAATTCCGGCCAGGACTTGAAGCTCGCCGGGCCGTGGACAACGGCGCCGGTGGCCGGCAGCCGGATTTTCATTGAAGTGCGCCTGCAAAAACCTTGCGTTGATCCCGCCCGTTGCATAGGTTGCGGCGTCTGTGAACATGAGTGTCCCGTGAGCGGCTTGCGGGCCATCCGCGTCAGCGCGGAAAACGAATCGAGAGACAAACGGCACTCGCTCACGGCGAGGGCCTGAACCAAATATAAAAACCTATGAAAGAAAATAATGTTTCCCGCCGGGACTTTGTCAAAGCGATCGGCGTGGTGGGCGTGGGTTCGATGGTCGGCGCCGGCCAGGCGCTCGCCCAATCCAATGCCCCCGCCACCACCGAGCCCGCGCCAGTCAAACCGGTGAAAATTCCAACCCGGACGTTCGGCCGGACGGGCGTGCAGGTTTCCATGCTCGCCCTCGGTGGCATCTTTGACATCGAGTCCAACCAGCTCGTCTTGAAACAGGCGCTGGACTGGGGAGTAAACTACTTGGACACGGCGGCCGGTTACAACGGCGGCAAGAGCGAGGGCGGCATCGGAATGTATCTGGAGAAAAATCCGCAGGCCAGAAAGGATGTTTTTCTGGTGACCAAATATGACGGCGGCGAAAGAACCGAGGCGCTGAACCAATCAATGGAGCGGCTCAAGACCGATTACATTGACATGTATTGTTTGCATGGACTTGGCAACACCAATTCGTTGGATGACGACTTGAAAGCCTGGGTGGAAAAGGCGAAGGCCGACAAAAAAATCCGGTTCTTCGGTTTCAGCACCCATTCCAACATGGAAAACTGCCTGCAAGGAGCCGCGAAGCTGGGGTGGGTTGACGGCATCATGCTGAAATACGATTTCCGCGTCATGCAGACCGACGCCATGAAGGCGGCGGTGGACGCCGCCACAAAGGCCGGCATCGGACTGACCGCGATGAAGACCCAGAGCAAAAGTCCGGTTGCGACGGAGACCGAGGCTGACTTGAAGATGGGCGGCCATTTTATCCAGCGCGGCTTTACCCAGCAGCAGGCCAAGCTCAAGGCCATCTGGGAAAATCCGCAGATCGCAACCATCTGCTCGCAAATGCCGAACCTGACCGTCCTCCAGTCGAACATCGCGGCGGCCCTGGACAAAACCAGCCTCACGGCTGCGGACCAAGCGGTGCTGAACGAATACGCGGAGGCGACGCGGTCGCGGCATTGCGCCGGCTGCGCGCAATTTTGCGAGGCCGCGCTCGATCATCAAGTGCCGGTGTGCGACGTGATGCGCGCGCTCATGTATCATCGTTCCTACGGTGACCATGAGATGGCCCGGACGGCGTTCCGCCGATTGCCGGAAACGGCCCGGCGTGGACTGGCCGGCTTCAATTACGCGGCGGCGGAGCGGGCGTGTCCGCATGGCCTGCCCATCGCGCAATGGATGCGGGAAGCGGGCGAATTGTTCGCGTAATCCTGGACGATTTTGGCGCGTGGCCGGAAGCAATTTCGGCCCCGCCACCAAAAAGGTGGCGGCGGCGCCACCGTCGCATTTTTCACTCCATCGGGAAAGCCGCTGATCCAACTGGCGACGAGAGCGTCGCCGGCACTTTTCTGCGACGTGGCGTCGCAG
>JBEKRA010000184.1:0-5172 GCA_049519195.1 Verrucomicrobiota bacterium | reverse complement strand
CTCCTTCAATGTCGAGGGCCATGAGTTCAAGGATTTTGACGTCTGGGCCAAGGCTGGCGGCTTCCTGCGCGCCTACATCGAAACCGTCAACGTGGTAATCACCGACGGCAAGCTGGACATCACGTTCACGCCCAACGTCGAGAATCCCGAGATCAACGGGATTGAAATCCTTCCGAACCCGTGACCGGCTGCCGTGGATTGAGGGCTGGCCCGTCGTTTTCGTTTGCAGCCGGAGAATGGTTTGCCGCGCTCCGGCCGGCGGCGATTTGATTTTCTCCAGGCGATGATTTGTCCAAAATGCGTTCGATGAAAATTCTCTGCGTCGGCGCGACGCCCGCCGCGCAACGGGTGATGATTTTTCGCAGGCTGACGCCCGACGCGGTCAACCGCGCCGCGACGACGCTCGACGGCGCGGCCGGCAAGGCCATCAACGTGGCTAAAATCCTGAAAGCGCTCGGCGCGCATCCAATTGCGACGGGCTTTCTCGGCGGCCAGCGCGGCGAATTTTTGCGCGCGGCGATGGCGGAGAAACAAATCGAATCTCATTTCGTGACGGTGAAGGCCCCGACGCGGCAGTGCATCACGGTGATTGACGAATCGGCTGGCACGCACACGGAACTGGTCGAGGAAAGCCGCCCAGTGACGCCCGCGGATTTTGGGAAATTCATGGCAGTCGTCCGGCGGCGCATCGGCGGCTGCCGCGCGGCGGTGATGTCGGGAACCATCGTGTCCGGCGGCCCGGCGACCTTGTATCGCGATTGCGTCCGGCTTGCGGAAAACGCGGGGGCAATTTCCGTCGTGGACGCGCAGGGCGCCGCGCTGACCGGGGCGCTCAAGGCAAAACCGGGACTGGTAAAACCCAACCGCCCGGAACTGGCGGCAACCGTCGGACGCGAACTCAAATCCGAAGCCGGCGTGATGCGGGCGATGCGCGAATTGCACGAACGCGGCGCGCAACGGGTGATTGTGACGGCGGGCCGGGAGCCGGCGCTGGCGTTTGACGGAAAAATTTTCCGGCGCATCGTCACGCCGCGAATCCCGGTGGTGAATCCCATCGGTTCAGGCGACGCCTTCACCGCCGGCGTGGTGTGGCGTTTGTTGCGCGGCGATGATCTGGGCGAGGCGTGCCGGTGGGGCGCCGCTGCCGGCGCGGCCAACGCGCTCACGGCAATGCCCGGCGAATTTAACCGCAAGGACGTGACCCGGCTCGCGAAGGAAGTCCGGGTGCGGAAAATTTGACGCAATCTGTCATCGCTAAATCATTGCCAATCGGCGGCGCGCGGGCAAAATGACGCCGTGAACTTCCGCGACAAAATCATCGCGTGGGACAAGTTGCCGGCGTGGCGAAAACAATTTCGCGCGACCGGCAAAAAACTCGTCGTCACCAACGGCTGCTTCGACATCCTGCACATCGGCCACGTCTCGTATCTCGAATCGGCGCGGAATTTGGGCGACGCGCTGCTGGTCGGCGTCAACGGCGATGAGGCCGTTCGAGGATTGAAGGGCGCGGGCCGGCCGGTGAATTCCGAAATGGATCGCGCGGCAATTCTGGCCGCGCTGGAAAGTGTCAGCGGCGCCTGCATTTTTGCGGAAAAAACGGCGGTGAAATTCCTGACGGCGGCGCAGCCGGACATTTACGTCAAGGGCGGCGATTACACTCTGGACACGTTGAATCAGGACGAGCGGCGCGCGGTGGAATCGGCGGGTGGAAAAATCGTCATCATCCCGTTCGTGCCCGGCAAATCCACGATGGCGCTGCTGGAAAAAATTTCGCGGTTGTGAAAATGGTAGGGACGCGCTGCCGCGCGTCCGGCTGACCGGCAGGTCAGCCCTACCGAGTTGAAAACAAATGAAAATTCTGGTCATTTCCATGGCGGGCATCGGCGACGCGCTGATTGCCACGCCGCTCATCCACGAGTTGCGCGCGAATTTTCCCGGCGCGACTATTGACGCGCTGGCGATGTGGGACGGCTCCAGGGATTTGCTGGAAAACAATCCGCACCTGAACCGCGTCCACCAGAAAAATCTCATCAAGTGCGGCAAGTTCGAGGGACTGAAATTTCTCTGGTCGCTGCGGAAAAACCGTTACGACGTTTCCATCAACACGCATCCGCAGCCGCGGATTCATTACCGCATTGCCGCGCGCATCGTCGGCGCGCCGCTGCGCATCAGCCATGAATACGAGTGTTTCGGCTGGCTCGATCGCCAGCTCGTCAACAAAGTTTTGCCGCAGGATTACACGCGGCACTCGATTGAAAACAATTTCGACGTGTTGCCGCTGCTTGGCGCGAAGAAAAAACTGCCGTCGCATGAAATGGAAATTTTCCTGACGCCGGACGAGGAAAAATGGGCGGATGAATTTTTCGCCGGAAACAAGCTGGCTGGACAAAAGGTTCTCGGCGTTCATGTCGGCTCCGGCGGCACGAAAAATCTGCCGCTTAAGCGCTGGCCGTTGAAAAATCACGCCGGGCTGATCCGGCGGTTGAACAACGAACGGCCGGACATCCGCGTTCTGCTGTTCGGCGGGCCGGAAGAAATGAAGGACCAACAGGTCGTGCTGGCGCAGAGCAACCGCGATTTGACGCTGGAGGCCAAAATCCGGAATCTGCGCCAGACGGCGGCGTTGATGAAGCGTTGCAGCGCATTTTTGAGCGTGGACACGGCGCTGATGCACATCGCCACCGCCGTGAAAACACCGAACCAGATCGTCATCGAGGCGCCGACGTTAAACGCGACGAACCTGCCTTATGGCAATCCGTTCACGCTGGTGAAAAATCCCGTCATCGCCGGGCGCAATCTGGATTATTACCGCTACGACGGCGGCGACATCAAGGGCGCGCGGGAGGAATTGCTGGCGTGCATGGCGTCCATCAAAATCGAAGACGTTTTTGAAGCGGTGACGAAGCTGATATAGAGGTAGGGCGGTGCTGCTGCACCGCCGGACGCGCGGCAGCGCGTCCCTACCAATTATAAATTAAATCCCGCCGCCTTCGCGTCGGCGGCGAACATTTTCACCGTGTCGAGCGAGAGTTCCTTAAGGCCCATTCCAGCCATCTTGAGCGCCTTGTTCAAAACATCGTGCGGCACGGTCACAATTTCGCAGCCGCAATCATCGGCCTGGAAAATATTCAGCACTTCGCGGACGCTGGCCCAGAGCAGTTCCGCCTTCGGCCGGTCCTTTAGGATTTTCTTGCATTCGAGCATGAGCGGAATCGGGTCCGTGCCCGTGTCGGCGATGCGCCCGGCAAAAACAGAAATGAACGCCGGCGCCTTGACATGCAGCGCCTTCGCGCAGCCTTCGACCTGCGCCGTGGTAAGCATCGCGGTGATGTTGAGTTTTACGCCTTCGTTGGCCAGTTCGCGAATCAGCGGCAGCGACGATTCGTCGCGCGTGTTGGTGATGGGGATTTTGACATAGACATTTTTTGCCCAACTGTTGATTTGCATCGCCTGGCGCTTCATTTCCGTGAACTCGTCGGAAAACACCTCGAACGACACCGGTTTCACGGTGATGTGCTGCAAAATGTCGCGCGCGAACGCCTCGAATTGCGTGACGCCCGCCTTGCGCATGAGCGACGGGTTGGTGGTCAGACCCTGGATGACCGGATTGGCATTCAACTCGAGCATGCCTTTTTTGTCCGCGCCGTCGGCGAAGATTTTAATTTTCAAGTCTTTGAGTGTGCGCATAATTAATTTTCTATTTGGACTGGCGCAGGATTATGTCCGCAGCCCCAACCAGATTGCCAGCAGAAAAATCGGGTTTCTGTCGGAGTTCCTCCGCGTAGCCGCGATCAATGAAAATCGTCCGGCAGCCGGCAGCGCGGCCGCAATCCACGTCGCGCCAGCGGTCGCCGACCATCCAGCTTTGCGCGAGGTCAATGCCCAGTTCGCGCGCGGCGTGGAGCAACATGCCCGGCTTCGGCTTGCGGCAGTCGCAATCCGATTTGCCTTGTCCCGGATGAAAACAAACCTCCACGCGGTCAATGGGTAGCTGTTTGATCAAGTGCGCGTGAATTTTTTCGACGAGTTCTTTTTTCAAGGTGCCGCGTCCGACATCCGGCTGGTTCGTGGCGACGACGAGCAAAAATCCGGCGGCTTTCAATTTTGCGCAGGCGGCGGGAACTTCGGGAAGGATTTCAAATTCATCCAGGCTTCGCGGCGGATACGGCTTGCTGTCGCGTTCCAGCGCGCGGTTGATGACACCGTCGCGGTCCAAAAAAACAGCGCGGCGCATTTCCGCTTTCCGCTTTCCGCTTTCCGCTTTTACTTCGTGGATTCCCATTTCGTCTGGCCGACTTTGAGTTTCGGATGCGAAACCAGCAAATGCCAGATGACGGCCTGAAACGCCTCGCTGTGCGGCGTGACGTGCGCCGGGTTCACCGTCGGCACGATGACGCACGCGGTCGCTTCCTTCGCGGTGAATCCGCCGTCACGCCCGACGATGCCGATGACGGAGGCACCGGCTTTTTTTGCGAGTTGAATCGCGCTGACCAGATTCGGGCTGACATTCTTTTCCAGATTGCCGCCGCCGACGGAAAAAATCAGCAGGCCGTCTTTTGAACTGATGCGGCTGCCTTTGAGCCATTCGACAAAAACGGACGCCCAGCCGTCGTCATTGGTGCGCGCGGTCAATTCGGAAACGTTGTCGGTGGGCGCGTAGGCCTCAAAGCCGCAGATTTTGCGGAAATCGTTGACGGCATGGCTGGCGTTGGCCGCGCTGCCGCCGACGCCGAGAATGAAAAGACGCCCGCCGCGTTCGCGCACGCGGACAAGTTCATCGGCGCATTTTTCAATCGCGTCCGCGTTCAGTTGCGCGACGACCTGCTGGACTTCGGTTAGAAAATCTTTGGCAAAACTCATGCGGACAAATTACGAATTACGAATGACGAATGGAAGCATAGTTTCGCCAGGTGGAACCGTGCCTCCGGCCGGTTGTTTCGGGCGTCGCGCCCGAAACTTCGGACGCCGACGAACAATCAATTTCAAAGCCCTGTCGCCCAAATCCGGCGCGACGCCGGATTTAACAGGCGTGACGCCTGTTCCACCCCTTCACTGTTTTTTCAATAACACTTCCAATTCCGCCAATCCCGCCGGCGAGCCCATTTCGTAGAATCGTTCCGTCACTTCGCAGCCGGCCAATTGCTTTTCGTGAACGAGTTTGCCCATGACTTC
>JBEKRA010000183.1:0-5198 GCA_049519195.1 Verrucomicrobiota bacterium | reverse complement strand
TTGCCTCGCAAATTGGAACAACCAACGCACAACTTGTGGCTTCAAATCTGAACCTGTCAATTAAATTGGAAAGATTGAAGCAACCAAGAATAATCTCTGTTGAAAAAGAGAAAAGATTCATTTTGTTATGCAAGGAAATGCCAAAAATGCCAATCAAGATTATCGTTGGCTTCAACGACAACGAAGCAGAGGTGTTCGCAGAACAAGTAAGGCAAACTCTTGATGAAGCAGGATTTGGCGGACCAGATGCGGGTATTTATCGTGATAGCACCTTGTTTATGACCACCCCAATTGGGACTACAGGATTTTCGCCAATTGACCTTATGAAAAATGATACAAATATGATCGGCAGCATTGATGGCCCAGTTTATCCACGGACACCACAAGAGCAAATTGTTGCGGATATAGGACTTCATTTTGGAGACATTGGGTTCAAATCAACTTGGTTTTTGGGAGACGCAAACCAGTATTTGAAAACAGGCGAAGCGGCTATTTTTATTCCGCCCAAATCGCTTGGTAATCAATGAAACAATTATGGTTTTCAATACTCTTGGCGACTTTCATGCCAAAACCGGCCTGGTAAAGCATGATACGCAATAAAAATCAAATCAGATAACCAAGCGAATTCGCCCGTTCTTGCGGACGGCATATTCTTTAGCTATTCTGCGGCTGGAGTAAAAAGCTGTGACTTCTCTTGAACAAATCATTCCCGAACTGCGGGACGCCATCGGCCCGGTGATTTTGATTTCCGGCGTCGGGCTGCTGCTGCTCACCATGACCAACCGGCTGGGCCGCGCCATTGACTGGGCGCGGCAATTGAAGGCCGAGCTGCCAAGCCGCACCGAGGAAGAACGCGCGCAGGTGCAGGCGCAGGTCGCCATCATTTACCGGCGCGCGAAAATGATCCGCTTGAGCATCACGCTCGCGGCATTGAGCGCGCTGCTGGCGGCGGCGCTCGTCGTCACGCTGTTTCTGGCCGCGCTCTTGCGGTGGGAAAATGGGTGGCTCGCCAGCGTCATTTTCATCGCCTGCATGGTTTCGCTGATCGCGTCGCTGGTCGCTTTCATCCGCGACATCAACCTGTCGTTGCACGCGCTGAAACTGGAATTGGAAAGCCACCGGGAGCCGAAAGGCGGCGACGCCATTTGAACCCTCCGAATGCGGAGCGCCAAATATTCCAACCGCACCACAAAAACGAACTGGCGAAATTCGCGATCGGGGATGAAGTGTCGCCGATACCATGAACGTTTCATCCGCGACAATTGCCATCCCCGCTTAAAGTGATTCCGAAAACAAAACCATCGGACCTCCGGCGCGCGTCCATCATTTGTCCGGCGCTGTTAATTGCCATCGCCCTTTCAACGGTTGCCCCGCCTGCTGCGGCGGGAACAGCCGCCCCGAAAGCCTGGTCGCAAGTCCCGGCCATTTTGTCCCGCATCGTGCCGCCGACCTTTCCAAACGGCGAATTGGTCGTCACCAATTACGGCCTTCGCGCGGGACAGCGCGGGACGATGGGGACATTCTTCAAAAGCCGCGAATTTGTCATCACCGATTATGGCGCCGTTGGCGATGGAACGACGGACTGCACCCGGGCGTTTGCCGACGCGATTGCCGCCTGCAACAAGGCCGGCGGCGGAAGCGTGATCGTGCCCGCCGGGAAATTTTTGACCGGCCCGATCCATCTCCAGAGCAACGTGAATCTCCACGTCGTCAAGGACGCCACGATTCTGTTCACCACCAACACGGCGGCGTATCTGCCCGTGGTCTTCACGCGCCACGAATGCACCGAGGTGATGAATTATTCGCCGCTCATCTACGCGTTTGAGCAGGAAAACATCGCCATCACCGGCGAAGGCACTTTGGATTCGCAGGCCACGAACGGTGTGTGGCACTCGTGGAAAAGCAAGAACGACAGCGCCAATCTAGTCGAGATGGGCAACAACGACGTGCCCGTCAAAGACCGCGTGTTCGGGGCTGGTCATTTTCTGCGGCCTTGTTTCATCCAGCCCGCGCGCTGCCGGAACGTCCTGATCGAAGGCGTGAAAATCCTGGGTTCGCCCATGTGGGTCATTTCGCCGTTGTATTGCACGAACGTCACCGTGCGCGGCGTCACCGTGGAAGCCCCCGGCCCGAACACCGACGGCTGCGACCCCGATTCCTGCACCGACGTGCTCATCCAGGATTGCAACTTCAGCGACGGCGACGATTGCATCGCCATCAAATCCGGCCGCGACCGCGACGGCCATCGCGTCAACATCCCCAGTCGCAATATCGTCATTCAAAACTGTCATTTCAAGACCGGCCACGGCGGCGTGACCTGCGGCAGCGAAACGGCCGGAGGCATTGAAAATGTTTTCGCGGAGGATTGCACCTTCGACAGCCCCGACCTGGACGCCGCTTTTCGTTTCAAAAGCAACCCCGCCCGCGGCGGCTTCATCAACAATGTTTTCATCCGCAACTGCAAGGTTCTGACGGCCAAGTCCGGCATCCACATGACGATGCGCTACGCCGGCGCCGGCGCGCGGGACGGTGAATACACGCCCGAAATGAGAAACATTGACATCCGCGACTGCACCTTCGCCAAACTCACCAAGCAGCCCATCTTCATCGAAGGCTACGACGGGAAAATAAAAATCACCGACGTGACCATTGCCAACTGCGCTTTCCAGAGCGCCGGCGACCGGAACACCATCACCAACGCCAGCCGCATTCACCTGCCCGACAACCGTTGGGGCGTCGCAACACCTCCTTGATCGAATTCTCGCGAACGTCCGGCGTTCCCGGCGGGGCGGGAAGTAGCGCACAATTTGACTTGCCCCGGCGCGCGTTGCCGCGTATTAAAATGGCCGTGAGTCGTTGTGCCCGCGTGGCGGAATTGGCAGACGCGCTAGATTCAGGTTCTAGTGGGTAAAACCATACAGGTTCAAATCCTGTCGCGGGCACCATATGCCCTTTGAAAATTGGGATTGCATCGGAAATTGCACAAAGTTTGCACAGGATACAGTCACCATCCGTCATTGAACCGACCAGGCGACACTACGACTCTGCCGGAAAATCATGGCGGGGTGGCAGGATGAAGCATTGAATGCTCAATGAGCTTCGCCCAAAAATCAGTCCGTGTTTCAAAACTTTTGGAAATGCCGGTTGCCATCCCAATCCAGGGTAACATTTAACACGAGTCAATTCGGTCAACTCGGAGTCGGGATAATCCAGCTTTTGAGGCTTTACTATTCCACGGAGCGGGCGTAAGCTTCCAACAGTTCGGCAAAATTTATGAATGTCATGTTAGCATGGTCTTTGGGCGGCACCGAAGTCGTTTTGATTTTGGCGGTCATCTTGATTTTGTTCGGCGCGAAAAAAATTCCCGAACTGGCCAAAGGCATGGGCCAGGGCATCAAGGAATTCAAGAAGGCGACGCGCGAAGTGACGGATGAAATCCAGAACGCGCAAACCGAGACGCCGGCCAAGCCCGCGTCACCTGCGCCGCCCGCACCATCGCAGGCCGATCTGCCGGTTTCCCAATCCACCCCTCCGCCCAAGGCTTGAGGCGCGGCGCATTTCGCATGGCTGGCGACCACGATGCGGAGCATCCCGACGAGGCGGAAGGCGGCCCGGTCAAAACCTTCCTTGAACACCTCGAAGATTTCCGCTGGATGCTCATCAAGAGCAGCGTCGCGCTTTTTGTCGCCATGCTGGTTTGCCTGTCGGCAGGCAACGAGGTCGTCCGGATTATCAAATGGCCCCTAACGCACGCCAAAATCTCCTACCCAGGCACCAACCAGATCGCCGTCGTCAGCTTCGGCACGAATCATCTCGGCAATTTTCAACTCACGGCGGAACAGCAGCAATCGCTCGGCCTCGGCACGAACCGTTTCGTCGCCGTCACCGTCGAACCGCTCACGCTCGGCACCAACCGGGTTCTCGGCTGGCAAGTGAACGATGATCCGCGCGCCGCAGACGAAGCGCAGCGGCTGAAAATCGAGCTGATCAACTTAAGCCCGGCGGGCGGATTCATCGTCGCGTTTCAGGTGGCGCTTTACGGCGGCATGGTGCTGGCGTCACCGTTCATTTTTTATTTCATTGCGTCATTTGTTTTCCCCGCGCTGAAAGTTCGCGAGCGCAAATACGTTTATCGCGGGCTGGCCATCGGCGTCGGACTTTTTCTCACCGGCGTGGCGTTCTGTTATTTCGCGCTGATGCCGGTGGCGCTGGCGGCGGCGCAGATGTATTCGCACTGGCTCGGCCTCGGCGCGATGGAGTGGCGGGCGGAGGATTACATCAGCTTCGTCTGCAAATTCCTGCTCGGCATGGGGCTGGGCTTCGAGCTGCCCGTCGTGATTTTGACGCTCGTGAAAATCGGCGTGCTGGACTACCACACTCTGTCGAAGGCGCGCCGCTACATGATTGTTATCAATCTGTTTCTCGGCGCGGTGCTGACGACGCCGGAAGTCATCACCCAGCTCGTCATGTTCGTGCCGCTGCAATTCCTTTACGAGTTGACGGTCTGGATTGCGTGGTATTGGGATCAGCCGGATCGGGCCAAGGCCCGGCGGAAACTTTTGCTCGCGCTGATCATCGTCTTGTTGGCCGCCCGCCTAATGTGGATTGCCTGGAAATATGTCTGGCCGTGGCTGCACCTGCACTGGCATTGAGGTGAAGATTTCCGGAATCCGCCAGGCAGGCGCCAAGTTGCAAAACGCGCTTTACATCCGCCAAATTTGTCGTAAGGTTGGCTCGTCAACTGAAAATCGTATGCGAAACGTAATGTCATTTCTCGCCTTGGCAGCGCTGGCCGCGGTGTTCACCTCCGGTTGCGCGGGGCCGGAGCACAAGCTCGGCCGCGGCATGAGCAACACTTTTGAAATCACACGCATGGGCGAAATGCGCAACTCGGTCGAGCAGGTTTCCGTGTTTGAATCGCCCAGCGCGGGTTACACCTACGGCGCGATTCATGGCTTTGACCGTTCGATGGCGCGCACGGCGCTGGGCGTGTTCGAGGTCGCCACCTTCCCGCTGCCGCCTTACCATCCGATATTCACCCGCTCTTTCGTGCCGCATCCGGTTTATCCGACCAGCTACGAACCGGGCCGCATCTCGGAAGGACTGTTTGACACCGACACCTACATGGGCTTCAGCGGCGGCGATGTCGCGCCGTTCATCCCCGGCAGCCGGTTCCGCGTGTTCGACAATTGAACGTG
>JBEKRA010000182.1:0-5199 GCA_049519195.1 Verrucomicrobiota bacterium | reverse complement strand
GACTGCCCGCCATCGCTCGGCATTCTCACGCTCAACGCCTTTGCCGCCAGCGACGGCCTGCTCGTGCCGCTGCAATGCGAGTATTACGCGCTCGAAGGCATTTCCATGATGAACCGCGTGCTGGCGCAACTGCGCGGGACGGGCGTGAATCCGCGCCTCGACATTTTCGGCGTCGTGATGACGATGTTCGACGGCCGCACAAAATTATCCAATGAAGTCGTCGGCGAAGTCCGCAATCTGCTCGGCGCAAAAGTCTTCGAGACGGTCATTCCGCGCAGCACAAAACTGGCCGAGGCGCCCAGTTTCGGCAAACCCATAATCCATTACGACAAATACAGCGCCGGCGCGGCGGCATACGAACTGCTTGCGCAGGAAGTCATTGCCCGTTTGGACGCAATTCAATAACTTAACCGCACGCAATAATTTTATGGCCAAAGAAATACTCGAAATGCCGTTGGAGCTGGCAACAATGGAATTGCCCGACACAAAAACCATCCGCCTCAAATGGCCAGACGGCCACAACCCCGAATTCAAGACCGGCCAGTTCATCACGCTCTACTGGCTGGACACGCCGACCTACAAGCGCGCCTACTCGCTCTCGTCCTGCGCGCTGGACCGCGGCTTTTACGAAGTCACCGTCAAGCGCGACGGCAAGATGGGCACCCGCATCGTGGATTGGGCGAAGGTCGGCGACAAATTCTTCGTCATCCCCCCTGTCGGAAAGTTCTTGCCGGTTTATGAACCGGATAAACACTTGATTTGCGTTGCGGGCGGTTCAGGTGTGACGCCGTTCCGCGGCTTTGTGCGCGAAGCCACGCGGCGGAAGCTGGGGACGAAGATCACCGTGCTTTACAGCGTCCGCACGCCGAGCGACATTATTTTCAACAACGAATTCCGGCAACTGGAGCAGGAAAATCCGAACTTCAAATTTTACGTCACCTGCACGCGCCTGAAGCCGGAACATTCCTGGAACGGTCGCGCGGGACGCATCACCCCGGACTGGGTCCAGGCGCACATCAGCGACCTGGCGAACACGATTTTCTACGCCTGCGGTCCCAACCCGCTCGTTGAGTTTGCCGAGGAAGTTGTCCTGCACGGCCTCGGTGTGTCAAAGGAACAGATGAAAACGGAGAAATGGGGCTGAACCAAAGGCAGAATGACGAATGAAGAATGAAGAAATGAAATGGCAACGGTGCCGAAACGGCAATTCTTCATTCTACATTCTAAATTCTTCATTCCCGTGAAGCGAACAGCCCTTTATTCCGCCCACCAAAAACTCGGCGCCAGGCTGATTGATTTCGGCGGCTGGGAAATGCCGGTGCAATACACCGGCATCGTCGAGGAACATCTTGCCGTCCGCAATGCCGCCGGCATCTTCGACATCTCCCACATGGGCGAAGTCACCGTCAGCGGCGCGGCGGCCGCGGATTTTCTCAATCGCATTTTGACGAACGACATCCGCCGGCTCGCGCCCGGAGAAGGCCAATACACTCTCATGTGTAACGAGCGCGGCGGCGTGATTGACGATCTCTACGCCTACCGCCTTTCCGGCGAAGTCTTTTTGCTTATCATCAACGCCTCGCGCGCCGGGCCGGACGTGGCGTGGCTGAAATCGCAGGCGGCGGAATTTCCGGGGCGCGGCGAATTGCAGCTCACCGACGCCTCGCACAATTATTCCGCCGTGGCCGTTCAAGGCCCGCGCGTGAAGGAATTCATCAACACCTGCATTCCCGGCGCATCCAGTTCCGCGATGCGCGTCAACGCCGTGACCGATTTGAAGAAAAACCAGATCGGCGGGTTCCAATTTGGAAATCACAGGGTTTTCGTCTCCCGCACCGGCTACACCGGCGAGGACGGATTTGAAATTGTCGGCTCTGACGAGGCCATCCGGCATATCTGGGACAAAATCCTCGCCGTCGGCCAGCCGTTCGGCATCAAGCCCTGCGGCCTCGGCGCGCGCGACACGCTGCGCACGGAAGTTTGCTATCCGCTTTACGGCCATGAACTGGATGAGAACACCACGCCCATCGAAGCCTGCGTGGGATTTTTTGTCTCGCTCGAAAAGGGTGAATTCAATGGGAGCTTGGTTCTTGCCGGACAAAAGGCCGGCGGATTGAAGAAAAAGCTCGTTGCGTTCAAAATGGCCGGAAAATCCGCGCCGCCCCGGCCGCATTATCCGATCTGGGTGAATGGCGCGAGCGCCGGTATCGTCACCAGCGGCACGCAAAGCCCGTCATTGAACATCGGCATCGGCATGGGTTACGTCCCGCCGGAATTTGCGAAGCCGGCCACGAAAATCGAAATCGAGATTCGCGGCAAACGCTTCGCCGCCGTCATCGTGCCAAAACCAATTTACAAAAAATCTTAACCGGGAGGGACGGCGTGTCGCCGTCCCATTCAAGAAATTGGGGACGCCGACACGGCGTCCCTCCCAAAATTAAATTGAGAATCCACGCCGTTTGCGTAACCTTCCCGCACAATTTATGAGCAATATTCCATCCGACCTGAAATATACGAAATCCCACGAATGGGTGCGCGTCAGCGGCGACACCGCGACCGTCGGCATCACCGACCACGCGCAGCACGAGCTGACCGATGTCGTTTTCGTCGAGCTGCCCGAAGCGGGCCGCAAGGTGAAGGCCGGCGAGGCCTGCGCCGTGGTGGAATCCGTGAAGACCGCCAGCGACATTTATTCGCCCGTCAGCGGCGAAATTGTGGAGTTGAACAAACCCGTCACCGACAATCCGGCTTTGGCGAACACCGAGCCATACGCGGGCGGCTGGTTTTTCAAAATCAAATTGAGCAATCCCGCTGAACTGAACGCGCTGCTGTCGCCGGAGGATTACAAGAAGCAGATTGGCGGGTAAGCGCATAACGCGCATGAAAAAATCCCGTTTGATCTTGGTTGCCTTCATTGCCATCGGGAGCATCGTCATTTTGCTGGCACTTGCACCCTCTATTTTCATGCGGTTTTTTGTTCATTCACAAAAGAAGCTTGTCCACAATTCTGCTGACATTGAAAATGCGCTGTTAAAACTTGAACAAAAAAAGCCTTCCGAGGCGCACGTAGCTTTTGAAATATCGCGAAAGCCGCATTCAGTTTGGAATTGGTCCGGAAATTGGATAGGCGCAGGAGTTGATCACTCCTGGACACAAGGAGACAGGATAATCGAATTTGCGAATGTAGGTGGCACTTTGGTCTATTCAGTTCCAGTTCGATGGCGCGAAGACAAATTGGCAGGTCCAGTTGTTTTTGAAACCCATACAAATGTGAGCCCTGCGATGTCTGGAGATGAGGTGTATTCGACTTCGGAGGAGGAATACACACGGCTTATAAGTTTCCTGATCGCGAAAACGCCTGATGCAGCTTTAAGTTGTTCGGTCAGCAAGGATTCAACGGGACGAATTGCTAAAGATATTGAATATTTTGATGGCACGCTTTCATTACCGCAAAGTGAATGGGGTGATTTCGTGAAGACACTTTTCAAAGAAGTCTACAACACCGAACAGCCAATCTACATAGAGCAAATTGAATTGAAGCCGTTTTTTTCATTTTAGCGTTTTCATGAAAATCCGTTTATTCATCAAGCCGTATTGTCCGTGGTGCCACAAGGCGATGCGCTGGCTGGATGACCGCGGCATCGAATATGAGAAGATTGACGTGATTGCGGACGAGGCGGCCTTTGACGAGATGGTCCGCATCTCCGGCCAGGAATTCGCGCCGGTGATTGACGTGGATGGCAAGGTGCTGGCGGATTTCGGCCCCGAACAATTGCCCGGATTTTTTGAAAAGTTGAAATGAAATTCATCCGCGAATTACGCGAATTTACACGAATTGTTTTTTACCGTATTTTAATTCGCGTTCATTCGCGAAATTCGCGGATTAAAACTTAATGACCACGACTGAATTGAAGCCGCGCCCGCGCCTGCCGGACTGGCTTCGCTTCAACCTGCCCAAGTCGGACGGCTTCGCGCAGACGCGCAGCCTGCTGGGCGAATTGAAGCTGCACACGGTCTGCGAAAGCGCCAAGTGCCCGAACCATTGGGAATGCTGGGAAAAAAGCACGGCGGCGTTCATGATTGCCGGCGACCGCTGCACGCGCGCCTGCCGCTTTTGCGCGGTCAGCACGGCCAAGCCGCTCCCGCTGGAGGCAGGCGAGCCGATGCGCGTGGCCGAGGCGACGCGGCGGATGCGGTTGAGGCACATCGTCATCACGGCGGTGGCGCGCGACGATTTGAATGACGGCGGCGCGGACCATTTCCGGCGGACAATCGAGGCGGTGCGCAAATTGAATCCGACAACCATCATCGAGGTGCTCGTGCCGGATTTCAACGATTCCGATTCGTCCGTCGAATGCGTGCTTTCGGCGAACCCGCACATTTTCAATCACAATCTCGAAACCGTCCGGCGGCTCACGCCAGGCGTGCGGCATCGCGCGACTTATGACCGCTCGTTGAGCGTGTTGAAGAAGGCAAAGGAAAAGGGCGGCAATTCGATTTACACAAAATCCGGCATGATGCTCGGTTTGGGCGAGCGGGAAGAGGAAGTGCTGGTTGCGATGGAGGATTTGCGCCGCGCGGGCTGCGACATCCTTACGCTTGGCCAGTATCTTCAGCCGACGTTGAAGCATCTGCCGGTGATTGAATTTGTCCCGCCGGAAAAATTCGCTGAATACAAGGTCCGTGCCGGGAAAATGGGTTTTGTCCACGTCGCGAGCGGGCCGATGGTCCGCAGCTCGTATCATGCCGATGAATTCAACACGCTGTCGGTGTAGGACGGGCGTCGCGCCTGTCTCATTTCTTTTGAAGATGGAGACAGGCGCGATGCCTGTCCTACCGAAATGGATTGCGATGGATGAGCAGGTATATCAAGGCAGCCATGCAGATGATGAAAACTCCGAGGCAGGTGACGATGATGATGTTCTGGATTGATTTGGCGTGGGCGGCGACCCGCGCCGTTTGCTTTTTCTCGGCATCCATGAAGCCGGCGAATTTGTTTCCGAGCGCGGCGGTGATGGCCTCCTCATTTTTGAGTTCCAGCGTGAACCACGTGCCATCGGACATTTTCCATTCCTCCGGCAGGCGCGATAGAATTTCCGCGTTCGCTGGTTGAAATCCCCAGTGCCTCCAGAATTGCGAAGTTTCCTGCGTCCAAATCCGGAAGATGCCGTGATTGGCGGCCAGCGCCTCAAAACGCCG
>JBEKRA010000181.1:0-5231 GCA_049519195.1 Verrucomicrobiota bacterium | reverse complement strand
CGGAATTCCGGTATCATTTTCCCTCGACGTATCTCAATCAGATTAAACAGGCAGTTGGAGACTTGATCATTTATTATGAACCACGGCGAGAAGG
The DNA here is from genome assembly GCA_049519195.1 of Verrucomicrobiota bacterium. Lineage (GTDB taxonomy): Bacteria > Verrucomicrobiota > Verrucomicrobiia > Limisphaerales > UBA11358 > UBA11358. Next base: position 5,137 of record JBEKRA010000181.1, on the reverse strand, counting down.
TGCTGATTTGTCAGGCAGGGCTGGTCGTCAGTGTTATTTCGCAACTGCGCGAGTTGTGAGGATTGAAGAGGACAAATCTCGAAGTGGTCATTATTACGCGCACATGGCGGACTATCTCGAATTCACGAAACCAGTTCCGTTCAAGGTTGGCGAGGCATATCCCGAAACTGCGCTCCGTAAAACAGATGGTTCCACAAACAAGGGCCGGTTTGGGCGTGCAGTCCGAATTATTTTACCGAACGAGTTTCAAAATATTTGTCGGCTTGGGTTTTCTGAAACACAGCAATCTGGGCAAGAGAAGCCAACATTTGGAATGTTGCAAGAAGAGCCTGTGGAGTATGGACTACCGAGACGAATGCAAATCATGGAAAGACCGTTTCGAGACGCCGCATTTACACGCGTGATTCAGGACGAATATGACAACACATGTGCAATGACTGGCCTTAGGCTCATCAACGGAGGAGGACGATGCGAGATCGAAGCAGCACATATTAAGCCCGTTGCCGAAAACGGACCAGACTCGCCCCGCAACGGCATAGCACTTTCACGCACAATCCACTGGATGTTCGATAAGCACTTCCTGTCAATTTCAGATACAGGTGAAATCCTTGTTTCAAAAAAACACGTTCCTGAACAGGTTCGCAGTTTGTTGAATCGTGATGGCAAAGTGAGAATGCCTTCCTCGCCATCATGTCAGCCACATCCGGTTTTCCTTCGCTACCACCAAAACTTGTTCAAAGGTGACTGAATAATCAAAAGACAATACGTTCGCAGCGGTGAACCATTGTTATTTCAGCCAGTTGATTTTGATTTCGTTTTCGACGGATTTGAATTCCAGATCGCCGGTGATGAGTTCGGCGTTATTATGCCTCATGGTCAGCGCGGCGGCAAAGGCGTCGGCCAGTCCCAGCCCAAATTTTTCCTTCAAGCTCGCGGCGGATTCCGCCAGTTCGCGGTCCACCGCAACCGCTTCAACGGCGGTGGTGCGTTCAAAATGCTGCGCCGTCTCGAAACCCTGTCTGCCATGTTTGCGCTGCATCTTGTAAAGCACTTCCGCCCAGTTCACCGCCGAAATGAAAATCGGCCGGTCGGCTTCGGTGGCTTTGTTGATGATTTCCTCGACTTTTTCCGCGCCGGGTTCGTCAAAGAAATACGCCAGCAACGCCGAGGTGTCCAAAACGGCGGTTTTCATTCGCGATTTTCCTTTTCCTGTTCGGCGCGGCGTTCTTCGAGATGTTCCTGCACCACGGACTTTTCGCCGGGCTTGAGTTTGAAGATGCCGCGAAAACTGCGGATGTATTCGCGGGTGACGGGCTTGAAGATGATGCGCTCGCCCTCTTCCACGAAGTTGATGCGGGTGCCGGGCTTGATGCCGAACCGGCGCCGGATGCGCGACGGAACGACCAACTGGCCTTTGGATGTAACGTAGGCGGTGTTCATATTGTTTCTGTCATTTTGAGAAAGAATGACACAAATATAAATGTAAGGCAAGAACTATTTCGTAAGACTTATTCACAATGCCTTTTCCGACTCCCCGTCCGGGCTGATTTCCGTTGCGCCTTCAGCGCAATTTCAATTCGCGGCAATTCGTGAAATTCGCGTCAACGCCTTGCGCTTTGTTCGACACCTCATCCGGCCTCCGGCCACGTTGACTCACTCGCGCCCGCTCATTCGGCCCGCTGCGGGCTTTCGGCTCTGCCGAACTCCTTTCGCCGTTTCCCAAACGGCTCAAGTCTCCCCATCCGATGCGGAGAAGGAATTATTTTTGGGGCGTTTTCCCAGGGTAGCTCGGTCCAAGCCGGACAGGCCACCTCGCAACCCTGGGCTAATATCTGTCAGCCTTGCAGGCTTTCAATCAATGTGAATTCGTGAAATTCGCGTCAGCCCTTTGCGCCTTTGCTGCTTGGCGTCTTTGCGTTGAATTCAAGCCGCCCGCTGTTCCGCCAGAAAATCCAGCCAGGCCTTCATGCCGTCGCCGGTTTTCGCCGACAGCTCAAAAATCCGCGCGTGGTGGCTCACGCGTTCCAGATTCTGCAACGCCAGTTCGCGGTTGAACCCCGCCGCCGCCGCCATGTCGCTTTTCGTCATCACCGCGACCTGCGCCGAATGGAACATCGGCGGGTATTTCAGCGGCGAAGAAAGCGGCAACGGTCAGCAAAACAACTGCGCAAAGCATTGTGAATTTTTCGTTTTCATGTTTGGCATTTGGTTAGAAGTTGATGGTTGTCTGCACAAAAACCCAGTCGGCATCCGATGCGCCGCCGTTCGCGGCGACCGTGGCCACGGATTGTTTGATGTAATCGCCCACAAAGAAATGGCCGTAGCCGGCCTGTAATTTACACCACGATTTGAGCGCATAGCTGGCGGTCAAGTCCAGTTCCGAACCGACTTCAGAACTGAAGCCGGGATGGATGCCGTAGCCATTGCTGTTGCGACCGCTGCCGGATACGGGATAGAGCAAATCCCGCGTGCTTGCCAGATAGAACCAGAGATAATCCGCCGTCAGCGTCAGATTTTTCAACGGTGTCGCGGACGCGGAAATGCGCGGGATGTTCATGTTGCGCGCGCAGAACAAATCCATCTGCCCGTAGAACGAATGGTTGGAGCCGAACAGGTTGTCGAAGGTTCCGCTTTTGCCGTCATTGGAATTGCTGTCGCCGGAACCGCCTTCAAAACCGATGCCCAGACGCGGCGCGGCCCAGACATTTTTCCAGGTGTAACCGGCGCAGGCAAACACCGCGTAAGCCTGCTGGTCAAGCCGCGTTTTCAAGGTCGAATTGTAAATGCCGCCCAACTGGCCGGCGGCTTCGAGGCTGTAATCCCAGCCGCCGAGTTTGCCCGGCAGGGATTTGAACCGGAACCCGAACGTGTAAATGTCGCGCGCCGTAGTCGGCGTGCCCGGCACATCCGCCGCCTCCGCGCTCACGGCGTTGGCGTCGGCATTGCGCGAAAGAAAATAAACCTGCGATTCCTGCCACGGCAATAATTTGTCGCTGGAGGCGTAAATGCCGCTGAACCAGTCATGGCTGTTGCTGTTGTCGAAATGCCCGTTGCAAGGCACCACGACGTTGCCGGAAAAAGCGTCCACCCAAAACGCGTCGCCCGCATAACGCAGCTTCACCGCGTCGAAAGTGCGCCCAGGATTGTTCCAGTCGCCAACGCCTGCAAACCGTTGGTCGCCGTAAATCAATTCCTGCCGCCCTACTTTTGCCATCAGCGGAAATTTTTTCGGATCACCCAGCGACAGACTGGCCTGGCTCAAATTTGCCTCGTCTTGATCGGGCGATGGCGAACGCTGATCCCGGTTTTCCGTCGCGCTCTGGAATTCGGCAAAAGCCGTCAGCCACGATGCCGGCGTGCAACCGAGATGCACCCGCTCACGGAGCAGCAGTTCGTCGGATGAATTCGGTTTGCCATTGGCGATGAAATCGGTGTTGGGATTGACCGGCGTGGTCAGTGGTTTGCCACCGGTGGGAATACCGGTCATTGTGCCGGCCGCCGGCACCGCGCTTTCGGAATCCGCGAAACGCAGACGGAACTGGCCGCCGATGTCCCACGCCTCGAACTCCGGCGATTGCCTGCGCAGCCAGTCATTGAGCAGGCCGACGGATGGGGCGGCCTTCGCCGGGATGGTGGTCTGGGAAACCAGATTGGTTGAACCCTGGGCGGGCGCGGTCAGGGCCAGAGCCGTTGCCGCCGTGAGCAGGACATTTAGTTTCAAGGTTTGATCGAGTGATGAGAAAAGTTTCGTTTCGGGCGGCGCGGTGACGGCGCCAAGCTGCTGCGGGTTCAGCTCGCGCGCATGGTCAATGTGCGGATGAAAATCCGGCTTCAAATTTTCGATGACGCAATCGCGCGACATGGGCTGCAATTGAAAGGGCAAACGGCGGCGGGAAAAAGGAAAATCGTGCGGAAATGCCTTTAATCACGGATGGACACGAATGGACACGGATTCGGAGGGACGAGTTCTACGAGTCCCAAATCAAAAAAAATCAGGGACTCAATAAACCAGCACCAGCACCGCCGCGCGTTCCGCCAATTTTGAATCCGCGAGTTACGCGAATTTGCGCGAAACAAGAAACAAATTCGTGCCAATTCGCGCAATTCGCGGATGAATCAATAAACCAGAACTAAAACAGCGGCGTCTTGGGCGGATTGCAGATTTTCACCTGCAATTTTTCCGTTTGCAGTTGCAAATTCCGCCCGCCGTTCCTAGATTTCTCCGCATGGATAATTCGCAGCCGTCGCAACTGGCGCAATACATTCCGGTCCTTTTCCTGCTGGCCGCCGCCGTCGGCTTCGCGGGCGGGACGCTTGCGCTCTCGGTGCTGCTCGGCAAATTTGGCAAGCGCACCCCGGCCAAGGACACCGCCTACGAATGCGGCAAGGAACCCATCGGCGAGGGCAGCTCGCGCTTTTCGGTGAAGTTTTATCTCGTTGCGATGCTGTTCATCCTGTTCGACATCGAAGTCGTCTTCATGTATCCGTGGGCCGTCGTCTATCGGCAGATGCTCGCCGAGCACGCCACGCGCAATTTGATTCTCGGCTCGATGGTTTCGTTTCTCGGCATTTTGTTCGCCGGCTATCTTTACGCGCTCAAAAAAAAAGCGTTCGACTGGAAGAGTTAAAGTTGGAGTTCAAGCTTTAGCTTGTCCGATGACCTCCCTAAATTATTCAAAAAAACACGCTAAAGCGTGAACTCCAACATGGCCACCATCAAATTCGGCACCTCCGGCTGGCGCGAAATCATCGCGCGCGACTTCACCTTCGACAACGTCCGCCTCGCCACGCAGGGCATCGCGGACTACTTGAAACAACTCTCAACTTTCAACCCTCAACGCTCAACCATCATATTGGGCCACGACACCCGTTTCCTGGGCCGCCATTTTTCCCTCGCAGCCGCCGAAGTTCTCGCGGCAAACGGCATCGAGCCGCTCCTGTGTGACCGCGACACGCCCACGCCCGTCATCTCAAACACTTTCATGGCGAATGAGTGCTTAGCAGTCCGTCCGCAGGACTGACCTCAATCCCCTTGTTGCACAATCAGAACCAATTGAAACACCAGAACAAAGGAATCAAAGGAAGCACCAGTTGCTCGCGATTCGATATATTGAAGCTGACAATGGCGAGGTTGCCT
>JBEKRA010000180.1:0-5272 GCA_049519195.1 Verrucomicrobiota bacterium | reverse complement strand
TTCATCGTCTGGTCGTTTTCCTTTTTGAAGGAGAGAGCGGCGGCATTGTGCGGATCCACTTTCAAGGCGCGGGTGACATCCGTGTCTGCCCCCCTCAAATCGCCGTTGATTTTGGCACGGCGGGCGAGTTCCAGCCACGTGGCCGAGAGGCCGGAAATTGCCTGGGTGGTCTCGGCGTCAATGCCGGAACCAATCTGATCCACGAGCGCCTTGGCGTCCTCGTAAAGCTTGGCGGCCCCTGACAAGTCGCCGCGGGCGGCGGCGCCCTTGGCGTCTTCAAGTTTATGGCGCAGGAGGATGGTGTTGGCTTGATCAATCACTGCCCGGTTGACTGCCATGTCGGTGGCGCTGTTGGTTTGCGCCGGCAACGTGGCCGTGAGCAGGAAAAGAAAACCGAGCGGGAGGAGAACGGCTTTTGTCATGGTGTTTCAGGTTCGTCGTAAATCGGCTGTGTTCAAAGCGGTTATTTTAGCATTCAGGGCGTGTATCGCAAAGTGTAATGTTTTTGGTTCGACTGCGCCAACAATATCACATCCTTTTCGTCGATGGCAATAACATTGTAATCGTCGCCGGCAAAAGCCAGATGATCCCCCACCCGCAGCCCCGTGCCGCTGACTTTTTCCGTGCCGGCGGCGTATTTCACGTCGGCGGTGTAAGCGTCCACGCGCTGGAATGGCTTGTCTTTTGACAACGTCACCTCCGCGCCCGTATCAACCAGTTTCAAAGTCAACTGGTCGGGATTGTCCGGCGGGCCTTTGACATCTTGTTTAGGGACGATGAAATCCCGGACTTTGTCCCCCAGCGAGGCGTATTGGTGCTGCGAACGGCGCTGGGACGCCAAAGCTGCCGCCTGATGTTCCACGCTGAAGGTGTAGCGCGGGGGCGTTCCCAGCGCATTGGTCGCCACCGAGTCCAGCGAGATGATATAATAGAGCGGCGTGATTTTGGTGACGACTGCGGCACCAGGGCCTACTTCGTGGCCGGTCAAGATTTTGAACAGCGTGCCGTCCTTGTCCTTCAGCCACTGCACCGGATTGAACAGTCTGTTCGTCGTCGAAAAATCCAGTTCGTAAGGCGATTGCAACCGGTTCATAACCGCGTCCTGCCGGGACAAGTCCAGCGCCGGCAGCGGCACGGTTTTTTGATGAGTGACATTTTCCCGGAAAGCCGCCGTCTTCTGCTGGTCGTAAAAAATCACCACCGGCATGAACGCGAGCACGCCGACCAAGCCGAGCAGCACGGCGCCCAGGATGATCTTCTCGTAATTTTTTCTGATGAATTCCATGCGTTAGTTTCTTGGCGCCAATTTCACCACCTCGATTTTCATCGTGACGCTCAACAATTGTTCGTTCAGCACGGTCTGCAAGCCGCCTTTGCCGGGCTGTGGCGCGGGGGCCGGAGGCGCGACATTCGGGTTGAAGCCGGATCGGAAGACCCTGTCGGCGGCGGTCGGAGCAGTCGTAGCGGTCAGGGCGCTCGCACCGTCCGGCTGCACGCTGATGGTTTTGATGATGAACCCGTGCGGGGAGGCGGCGAAAGCCCCGAGCACCCGGGCAATCTCCGGGCTGAACCCTCGAAACGTCACCTGATAAGGCGCCAGCACAGCCAAATCGTTGGTCACCGGTTGATCGTCCAGAAGATATTCGGCTTGCGGTCCGGTGGCGTCGTCGTCCGACACGCGGACGCGCTGGATGCCGTCCAGCGCATTGATGCCCGTCGCAAAAAGAATTTCCGAAATGGTCTTCACCTCGCCGAGCTGCACCGACAGCGGGTCAAGACTGCCGGGGGCAAACGTGAGCCGTTCCATGTGCGCCTTGAATGAAAAATCGCAATCCGGCGGGAGCTTGACGTTGGCGGCGTTGGCCTCGTGCAGCAACTGAACGATGTTGCTGTGCAGCGCGCCGGCAAACAACTCGCTCGTCACCGGGCCGTTGGCCGGCTTGGGAATGGGCGCAATCGGCTGGAAATATTTCCGGGTCTGGCCGATCCAGGCTTCCAGTTGTTTTCTTTGTTCGTTCGCGGCGGCGATGTTGTCCACCGCGCCGGAGCCGGGGGATGGTTTTTGTTGGGCCGCTTCCTTCAACTGGTTGTAGATTTCAGTCAACTTGGCAAACGCCGCCTGATTGTGCCCCCAACTGGCGTAATCGTAATAACCGGTCGCGCCCAGCAGTCCAACAGCCACGACGACGCCAATCACAAAAAACAGATTTCGTTTGAGCCAGCCCATATTACATATTATAGTTGCAGTTTCAACGGATTTTGCGGCGAAACAGTGATGGTGAAGGTGAATGTGCCGTTGGTGAATGTGCCGCTGGAATCCACCGGCGAAATCTGGGCGGAAGGCTGCACTGTTTTGGGGTCAAACACCGGCGTGTTTTTCAGTTCCCGCTCGACCGCGTAGACAATTTCATTGTCCGCCGAAGAAAATTCCGCGCCCAAATTCGACAAATCCACCGCGCGGAAGACCAACAGGATGGCGTTGGTTTGATCGGGCGCGACGGCCGGCGCCGCCGACGTTCCGCTGCCGTTGGCGGGAGTGACGGGAGCGGTGGTTCCCATCGTCATTTGCTCAATCCAGATGCCGACTTGCATCCCCTTTGACCCGGGGTGCAGCTCGGCGTATTTTGAGGCATACTTCTTCACAATCTCGTCCTCGGAACGCATGAGCGCCCGGCGCAATTCCGTCAGGACATCGCCCCAGTAATACCGACTCTCCATCCAGGCCGTGACTTGATTCGCTTCGCCACGGGCCCGCTCCTTCCGGTCGTTGGCCTGTTTCATCTTGTGGACCTTTTCCTGGATCGCCTGCACCTGCGGCCCCAGATTGTCGCTTTCCTTTTCCTTGGCGACCGCGAGTTGCTGGAACAAAAACCCAATCGCCCCCGCCACCATCGCGAGCAGGAAAATCGTCGCCATGAAATACGGCTTCTTTTCGTTGAACGCCCGCCATCGCAGCGTGCTGTCCGGCATCAAATTCATTTCCACGGGGCAGTTCGCCAGATTGCGCAACCCCAGCCCGACGACCTCGCCGAGCGAATGGGCCACCCGCGCCAGTTCCTCCAGGTTCACCGCCGGATCAATCTGGACGTTGCGGAACGGGTTGAAGTATTCGACCGGCACGTTGAGTTTTTCCGCGAAGAACTGCGCCGTGTAGGGCATGATGGACGCGCCGCCGGACAGGAACATCCGCTGCGGCGCCGAGCCGTTCTGCTGCCCGCGGTAAAACTGCATCGTCTGGTTGACCTGGATGTGCAGCTTGGTCATGAACTGCCGCGCAATTTTGGCGATGGCCGCCTGGTTCGGGCTTTCGGGCTCCTCGTAAGCGCCGCCGAGGCTGACAAAGCCCTCGGCGACTTTGATCTGTTCGGCGACTTCAAATTTTAATTTCGCCTCGGTGGCAAAATCCTGCGTGATGGCGTTCGCGCCCAGGTTGATGCTGCGGGAAAAAACCTTGCCCCTCTCAAAAAACAGCAGGTTGCTCGTCTTGGCGCCGATGTCCAGCAGCATCGTGCAGTCTTCGAGATCGCCGTAATTGTAACGGAAGGCGTTGCACAAGGCCGCCGGCGACGCGTCGCACAATTGCAGCCGCAGCTTCGCCTGCGCCGCCACGCGGAACAGACCTTCAACAATTTCGGATTTGACGGCGACCAGCAGCACCTCGAGTTCGCCGCTGGGCGCGGAACCGAGTATTTGATAGTCCCAGACGACTTCCGAGAGCGGGAACGGCACGTTTTGCTGCGCCTCGTATTGGATGATTTGCGTCACCTTGTTCGCGTCCACCGGCGGCAGCTTGACGAACTTGGAAAAAACGTGGAAGCCCGGCGCGCAGACATTGACATCCTTCGCCTTGATTCCCTTTTCGGCGAGCGTCTCCTGCAACGCCTTGAGAATCGCCTTTTCGCGCGTGCCCTCCTGCGCGCCCTCGGTGCCGAGCGGTTTGATGGAAAAAGTCTTGAGGCGCAAACCGCCGGCATCGTTGATTTCAAATTCAGCCAGCTTGAGGCTGCCCGCCCCAAAATCCACCGCCAGAAATGATTTTGTGTTCAACATCGCCATTTGCGTCGCGCGCCGCCCGCAAAACGCCCGGATCTTTCCGTTTGTATGAAGGCAACCCATGTTGACTACCGCAAATTTTCCCGCCGGTCAAACAGAATTCTTGGAAAATCAATTCAAGCCTTATTCCAATCGTGATGATTGGCGCGGCGCCGAAGCGCCGCAACCCAGGACTCCGGCGCATTTTCAGGCGGCCAGGGATTTCGCGAAGCGCCTGGAATGCGACGCTTTCACCGCCGCTCTTACTGGAGCTCTTGCGGATAAACGCCGCGCGCGATGAGCTTGCTGACGCTTTCGACGACGCGTGGCCGGTCTTCGCGGTAGGTGACGCCGAACCACGAATCGTTCGTCCGCAGCACCTTCACCTTCGCCTGGCCGGTGGTGACGAGTTCGCCCACGGTGGCTGGGATGTAGCACTCCGATTTTTCCTCCTGCCCGCTCTTTTTCAAAAACGCGGTGAACTGCGTCCGCAACTGCTCGAAAACCGCCGGCGTGAAGCCCCAGAAATTCATCGAAACCGCCTCATCACCGGTGAGCCTGGTGATTTTTCCATCCGCGCCGGTGTTCTTCGCGCCGCCGCCGTCCGGTTCGATTTTCAGCATCTCGACGATGGACGTGAGGCAATTGTTTCCGTCCACGCGGGAGACGCCGCGCGCGACGCTGCCGAATTCGGAAAGAGTGTTTCGCAAAATGAACCCGACCATCGCGTAATCCGTCGTGCCGGCGGTCAGATGCTCCGCGAGCACCTGATAAGCCTGTCGTCCGTAAAAATCATCGGCGTTGATGGCGGCGAACGGTTCCTTGATGGCGTCTTCGGCCAGCAGAATCGCGTGCGTGGTGCCCCACGGTTTGGTGCGGCCGGCGGGCACGGAAAATCCCGGCGGCAGCATGTTCAATTCCTGATAAACGTATTCCACCGGCACGCGCTTCTCGAACCGCGCGCCGACGATTTCCTTGAACGCCTTTTCGAAATCGTGCCGGATGACGAACACGAGCTTGCCGAACCCGGCGCGCAGCGCGTCGTAAATCGAGTAGTCAATGATGGTCTCGCCGTTCGGGCCGACAGGATCAATTTGCTTGAGTCCGCCGTAACGGCTGCCCATGCCGGCGGCGAGAATGAGTAGTGTCGGTTTCGTCATTTGAAAAATTATTTCCGGTTCCACGCTGTTTTGCAATGCGACATTTCAGCGCATCTGCCGCTTCGCCGGGCGCCGCGACC
>JBEKRA010000179.1:0-5280 GCA_049519195.1 Verrucomicrobiota bacterium | reverse complement strand
AATGACTGCGCCAGTCGCGCCAATTCAAAACTGGCTCAACGTCGGCCTCGGATTTCTTTACCCCGAAACCTGCCAGCTTTGCGGTGAAGAACACGCGACGGCGCGCGAGGGCTACGTCTGCCGGCATTGCTGGACGCTGGTTCGCTTCATCCGCCCGCCGTTTTGCGAACGCTGCGGCCTGCCCTACCCCGGCGACCTAACCGCGCCGTTTGAATGCGCGAACTGCCGCGAAATGGAACTGCATTTCAGCTCGGCGCGCTCGGCGGTGGTCGCGCGCGGCATCGTGCGGGAGGTGATCCACCGCTACAAATACCAGCGCGCGATTTGGTTCGAGCCGTTTCTCGCCGACCTGCTCATACGCGAGGCGAAGCCCATTCTGAACGAACAGCGATGGGATTTCATCGCGCCCGTCCCGCTGCATTCGCTGAAACACCGCGAACGCGAATTCAACCAGGCCGCGCGGCTGGCAGGTCATTTGAGCGCGGCCACCGGAATTCCATTGAACACAAAACTGCTCCGTCGCGTCATTCCCACGGCAACCCAGACCCTGCTCACGCGCGAGCAACGCGCGAAGAACATGCGCGGCGCATTTGTCGCGGCTGACAGCGCCGGCCTGGACGGCGAACGGATCGTCCTCGTGGACGACGTGTTCACGACGGGCGCGACCACCAGCGCGTGCGCAAAGGTTCTGAAATCCGCCGGCGCAGGCGACGTTTGCGTCTGGACAGTTGCGCGCGGGCTTTGAATTTTGTATCGTTACCAATTCATGGATACGACTTCGTTCACGAAGAAATCGCTGGGCATGGAGGCGAACGAGCCGGCGCTGACGCCGCCGCCGGTTGATGCCGCGCAGACGACGTTCAACAAGAAGCCGAGGCTGGCGGGCGGCAAATCCAAGAAACGCGACATCCCGGAGGGGCTTTGGATCAAATGCCCGACCTGCGAGGCGATGATTTTCGACAAGGAACTCGACGAAAACATGAAGGTCTGTCCCAAGTGCGGCCATCATTTCCCCATCGGAGCGCGTGAACGCATCCATTCGCTCGTCGAGACCTGCACGTTCGAGGAGATGGACGCCGGCATGACAAGCGTGGACGTGTTGCGTTTCAAGGGCGCGTCCACCTACAAGTCGAAGCTCGAAGAATATCAAAAAAACACCACCCTCAAGGATGCGGTAATCACCGGCCCCGGCAAAATCGGCCCGCATCGCATCGCGCTCGGCGTGATGGATTTCAGCTTTCTCGGCGGCTCGATGGGTTCGGTCGTCGGCGAAAAACTGACGCGCCTCATCGAGCGCGCGACGGAAAAGGAACTGCCCGTCGTCATCATTTCCACCAGCGGCGGCGCGCGGATGTATGAAGGCATGTTCAGCCTCATGCAAATGGCCAAGACCTCCGCCGCGCTCGCCTACCACGCGCAACGCCGCCTGCCCTTCATCAGCGTGCTCACGCATCCGACCACGGCGGGCGTCATGGCCAGCTACGCGTGCCTCGGCGATCTGATTCTGGCCGAGCCGGGCGCGATGATTGGTTTCGCCGGCCCGCGCGTCATCAAGGACACCACGCAGGCCGAACTGCCGCCGGGTTTCCAAACCGCAGAATTTCTCCTCAACCACGGGCTGATTGACGCCATCGTGCCACGCCGGGAAATGAAGGGGCGGTTGATCGGGTATTTGGATTTTCTCACCGCCGGGAAAAAGGCCGCAGCCGCGTCTTGATTTTTCTTCTGCTTGCGTCATGTCCCAACGTCGGTAAAACTCCGCCATCATGTCCACGGGCGCGAGCTGTGAATCTTTCGAGGAGGAACTTAACCGCCTCGTTGAATCTTTCGGCAAACGCATTGTCGAAGCTGCGCGCGGCCACTGCGGAACGGAAACGCGCCACGCTGCAAAAAGCCGTCACCGCCACCGACCAGCAAATAGACGCGCTGGTCTATGAGCTTTACGGTTTGACGCCGTCGGAAATCAAACTTGTGGAGGGCGGCCAATGTAAGTCCCGCCAGGGACGACTGAAAATAGCCCGCCGTTTCAACGATTGGTGCCGGTGCAAACAGCGCTTAAGCCGTCATCGCGGCGTTGGAAGATAATCAGGCTATACGAATCGCTGCCGCAAGAGGCCTGCCATTTCGAAATTCTTCATCAACAAAACGCACAAGAGACTGTCTGGTCGTCGGCATGCCAATTGAGTCAAGTAAAGGCATAAAAGTGGGAAGTTGAGATTCTGCCAGTGTCTTTGGCTTTTTCCTGAATATTTGCTGGACTACATATAAAGCTTCTGGTGGAACCTGATCTTCTGCCTTTATTTTTTTTACCGCCTCTTTAATAATTTGACCGGCCTTCCGTGAAAAATTAGCAAGCCCTTTAAATTGCTTGGGGGTTTGGGCAATAATCGCCGCTACTTTATATCTTAGCGGATTTGATGGATCATTAAGAATTGAAGCAAGAGCCTTGACAATATTTTCCTTTTTTATTCCTGAAGGCAATGCATTTATCATTGGGGCCACGGCAACGGCTACAGCTTGCTGATCTTCGCCTGTCAAGTTATGGGACTCCAGAATACAACGGGCTTCGTGAAGTAATGAGTCCACCTCTGCCCGCTGGCCCATCCCCAATATTCTTTTTAACTCTTGCTGGTGGGTCCATACCGCCCCTGCCACTATAATCGCCGCTTTTTTTTCATCAGATGACGCATCGGGCAGCAGTCCTGCGACCATTACCTCTATTGCCGGCTTTTTTATATTCATCATGTATTTTATTTCCACAGCCCCTTCCCAATCCCCCCGCCGCGGTGCTGGAGATTTTGGCCCGAGTCCTTGAATAATAAGCTGTCCCTCCCTTGGGGCAACGGCTTCAGCTTGCTGCTTTTCAGTCAAGTGAGGGTTCACCAGAACAATACCGGCTTTTTTAAGTAACGCGTTTAACTGTTTCAGCTTGCCCCTCCCCAAAATATCTCTTAAGTTTGACCGATTGATCCATACCACACCTGGCACTCTAATCGCCGCTTTTTTTTCACCAGATGATGCATTGGACGCCTCTCTTGCGACCATTATCCCTTCTATTTCCCTGTTTGTTATATCAATAATGTATTTGATTTTTACAGCCTCTTCCAGGGCCTCTGCCCGCCGTAGCGCAGGGGAACTTGCTCCCAGTCCTTTAATAATAACATCTTCTTCAGTCAGCATCGCGGCGCCGGCTTCAGTGCTTTTAACCATTAAAAAATCATGCTTTCCAGACAAGCTCACTGATAGAAATTTGTTTTTTTGACGCCGCGCGGTTCAGGGAGAATTGCTTTCGCGTCGGGTTCATTTTTGGCTATCTTGCTCCTTTGTAGGCGCGCGTCAACCACTTTTCCTGGCTTTTTTTTGGCTGCTGTTGGAAAAGCGTGCCTGTCTGTCCGGTCGCACCCGCCGAGGCATAAACATAAACGTAAACGGGTCCTGACTTTTCCTTCACAGGGCAGCTGAAACTTTCCGTGCGGCTGACGGCGCGACCGGCTGCCGTGGTTCTGGTTTTTCTTCACCGTCGCCGTGTTGCTGCTGTCGGCGATGGACCGACACCACATCCGCCATGATGCGGTGAGTGCGCGCCGGAAAATGGGCAGCGTCAATTCCGCGTTCATCTGTTTCCAGTGTGACAAGCCGCCTTCACCGCCGCCCGTCATACCACAAGTGCGCCTTCTCGCGGCTGCTCAACGCGCGACCATTGCTGAAAATGACCTTGGCCAGAAAGCGAAGGTGCTCCCGCATTGTGTAAAGCCGCATCTTGCGCGCGGAGGTCACGAGCGGATGCCGGTGCAAAATGACCACTCCCCTGCCCTGCCCGCGCGCGAATTGTTTCAGCCGCTTGCTCAATTCCAATTCCTCCGCCACAAAAAGTTCGTTGCTGAAACCGCCAACTTTGCGGAAGGTCGCCGTCTCGACAAAAATGAACGAGCCGGCGAGCAGCTTGAGACATCGGCTGGCGCAATTCCACAGCCGTGTGACGCAGCCGGCCACGAAATGCTTTTCATCCAGCCGCACCGTCACGCCGCCCGCAAAACATTTGCCGGATTGGATTTGTTCCGCCACGTCCGCGAACAAAGCGGCGCCCGGATGCGAGTCCGCATCCACAAAAATCAGCCAGTCGCCGGTCGCCGCCGCCGCGCCGGCATTTCGCGCCCGGGCAATCTGGTTGACCGGCTCAAAAACAACGGTCGCGCCCGCCGCGCGCGCGATTTCAGCCGTCCGGTCAGTGGAATTGTTGTCGCAGACAATCATTTCAAAATCCCAGCCACGTTGGGCGAACGCGGCCGCCGCCAGCTTGATTTGCGCCAGCGACCCGCCAAGCAACCGCTCTTCGTTGAACGCGGGAACGACAATTGAAATTTTCACCGCGCGAGCGTAGCAGCGAACATGAGTCCGCTCAAACTTCAAGTCAGCCGGAGGATACATCATTTTGATGGGGCGAGCGTCCTCCCGTCATTTTTTGTCGTGCTTTTTCCGGCAAATGGCTTTAATTGATGGCATGACCATTTGGATACTTGCTTTGTTTCTGCTGGCTGCGGGCGCCGGAATGGGGCTTCGGCAAGGCGCGATTCGCGCGATCATCTCATTTTTCGGCATAATTATTTCAGCGCTGCTGTCCGTGCCGCTGTCCGGTTTCGTCCGGCCCTTGCTGACCCACACCGGCTTTCACAATCCATTCTTGATCCAACTGCTGTCGCCGATTTTGGTTTTCCTCATTTTGTTGAGCCTTTTCAAGTCGCTAGGACTGCTGGTGCACCACAAGGTGAGCGTTTATTACAAATACAAGGCGGGTGATCTCCAGCGGATTTTGTGGGAGCGGGTGAACAAGCGCACCGGCCTCGGCCTCGGTTTGCTGAACGGGCTGGCTTATTTCGTCCTCATTATACTCGTCATCTACAATTTCAGCTACTGGACGGTGCAGGTGGCGTCGTCGGATGAAGAAAAGCTGCCGTTGAGAATTTTGAACCGGATGGGGCGGGACTTGCAGGACACGGGCCTGATCCGGGCGGCGCGCGCAATTGACCCGATGCCGGAGATTTATTTCAAGACCGCCGATCTTGCGGGGCAGATTTGCCAAAACGCGCGGTTGTTGGACCGGCTGTCAACTTATCCGGCGTTTCTTTCGCTGTCCGAACGCGACGAATTCAAACAGCTCGGCCAGAACGCGGATTTTCAAAATGCCTGGAAATCCCATTCGCCATTCAGCCAGTTGTGGAACAACCCCCAGGCCGCGGCAATCCGGCAGAACGCGGACACCACCGACTTGGTTTGGAATCT
>JBEKRA010000178.1:0-5306 GCA_049519195.1 Verrucomicrobiota bacterium | reverse complement strand
CAGGAACTCACCGCCGCGCGCGCCAGCGGCGTCAGCCTGCTGTCGCTGGTCACGCCGATTTTGCTGTTGAGCCTGTTTTGCTGCGGCGCCAGCGCGTGGTTCAACATGGACCTCGGCCCGCGCTCGCGCGTGGAATACAAAAATTTGATTTTAAGCGCTCGCACGGACCTGATGAATGTCCAACTGCCGCCCGGCCGGCCCATTTATGATTTTCCCGGCTACATTTTCCTGGTGGGTGAAAATCGCGCCGGCAATCTGAAGGACGTGCGGGTTATTGTCCTCGAAAACGAAACCAATGTTTCCATGTGGCTTCATGCTCCGCAGGGCAGGCTGGAGTCAAATTTGAAGAACAAGGAAATCTATTTGCATCTGGTCGAACCGCGCGGCTTGCGGGGACCAAGCGGAACTCTGTCCGCCAATGAATGGACTTCACCGAATCTTTTCCCGACCAACACCGCCGCCGTCCGGTATGAACCCAAGACCAGCGACATGACGTTCCGGCAGTTGCAGGCCAGGGCGCGCAAGCTGGAGCGGCTCGATTTTCCGGCGGGCGCTGGCGCGTCATCGGAGGAATTGCGCGCCCAAGTTCACGAAGTCGAAAAACTGATCGGGCAAACCCGCGCCGAGATGAACCGGCAAGTTGCGTTTTCCTTCGCGTGCTTTGGATTTGCGCTTGTCGGCATCCCGCTTGGCATCCGCATGCACCGGCGCGAGACCAACGTCGGCATTGCCATCGCGCTCGCGCTGGTGCTGGTTTATTACAGCTTCGTAATCCTCGGCGAATCGCTGGCCGCCCGGCCGGAGTTTGCGCCCCACCTGATTTTCTGGCTGCCGAATTTTATTTTTCAGGCCGTCGGCGTGGTGCTGCTGTGGCGCGCAAACCGGGGTGGTTAACATTCAACAACCAACATTCAACATCGAACAACGAACGCAAATCACCGGCGGCTGATTGGATGTTGGGAGTTGAATGTTGAATGTTGGATGTTTCAATTCGTCCTTCGGAAGACTTTCCCCATTTCCACCTGGTCCACCGGTTTCACAACGATTTCATCAATGTTGACATGCGGCGGGCGGCGGGCGACCCAGACCATGATGTCCGCAACGTCCCCGGCCACCAGCGGGTTGGTGCCGGCGTAAAATTCCGCCGCCTTGCGGGCGTCGCCCTTGAAGCGCACCAGCGAAAATTCCGTCTCCGCCAACCCCGGATCAATCGTGCCCACGCGGATGCCGGTGCCGAACAATTCATGCCGCAGCACGCGGGTGATGGCCAGCTCGCCGGCCTTGGCCGCGCAATACGCCGACGCGCCCGCGTAAGCCGCGCGCCCGGCGGTGGACCCGATGTTCAGAATGCTCGCGCCGGCGTCGCGCGGGATGAGCGGCAGCGCGGCGCGCGTAACGCGCAGGACGCCCAGGACATTCGTTTGCAACGTGGTTTCCCAATCTGTGTCCAAGCCGTCGGCCACCGAGTCC
Source organism: Verrucomicrobiota bacterium (assembly GCA_049519195.1). Classification (GTDB taxonomy): domain Bacteria; phylum Verrucomicrobiota; class Verrucomicrobiia; order Limisphaerales; family UBA11358; genus UBA11358. Next base: position 3,836 of record JBEKRA010000178.1, on the reverse strand, counting down.
AGCCCGTGCGCGCCGCCGGCGTTATTAATGAGAACATGGATATATTGCCGCGCCCCGATTTTTTTCTTTGCCCATGAAATAAATTCTTCGACGCTGGCAGTTTTTGCGACATCAAGAAAATGGTAATGCGCCTCCCCTGCCCCGGCTTTCATGGATTCCCCCGCGACTTTTTTCAAGCGGCCAACGCGCCGGGCGCCGAGCAGCAGCTTTGCGCCTTCCGCTCCGAATGCCCTGGCTGCCGCCGCGCCGAAACCGGACGATGCGCCGGTGATGAGAACCCATTTGTTTTTGAGCGAAAATTTCATGACATGAACATTTTACCCGGTTCAACCGTCGCCGATTTTATGAAGTCCAGACTGAAGCGCAAGGAACTTGGAACGGGGAAATGACGGACACGCGTTATTCGACAGTGGCGGCGCAATTCACCGGCATCCTGGCGCGAAAACCAAGCTCGATCAAAATATAACTTCACTCGCCGCCGCACACGGCCGCCAACCTTGTGAAGTCCGCTGGCCATGATTCGGCAATCGTCGGCCTCCAGTGCACGCACATTCCAGCCAAGCCGCTGAAACACGCCACCGGCCAGTTGCCGGACTAATAATACATCTTAAAATCTCTTTGAAATTCGACCTGTTCCAGCCAACATTCCACTGAAATTTGTTCAGAGCCATGACGCCATGACAATAATCATGAAAATCAAGACAGGAAAAACATGAAAACAAAAATCCCACTTGCCAAAATCACAAATCCAAACGCGGTGTCCGGGCGTTCAACAACCGCCTGTGTCGCGATGTTGGCGGCGCTGTTTCTGCTGGCGCTGCCAGCCGCGGTAAATGCCCAATTCACTTACACGACCAATGACGACACGATTACAATCACGGGATACACCGGTCCCGGCGGCGATGTGACCATCCCAAGCTCGACCAATGGCCTGCCGGTCACCTGCATCGGCGACCACGCATTCGAGGGTTCCGCCATAACCAGCGTCACGATTCCCGACAAGGTCACCAACATCGGGGATTATGCGTTCAATTACTGCACCAGCCTAGCCAGTGTCACGATCCCCAATGGCGTTGTCAGCATCGGAAACGGCGCATTCTCTGGCTGCGACAGTCTGACTGGCATCACGATACCCAACACCGTCACCAACATTGGAAGCTTGGCGTTCTCTCCATGTGCCAATCTTGCAGAGATAACCGTGGTCGGACCTAATCCCGCCTATTGCAGTTCGGATGGCGTCTTGTTCAACCAGAGCATGACTGCGCTTGTGCAGTGCCCGGCGGGCAAAGCCGGAAGCTACACGATTCCAACCGATGTTACCAGCGTCGGTGACTCGGCGTTTTATTGCTGCGCCAGCCTGACTAGAGTCACAATCCCCTACACCATCATTAACATCGGAGACTCCGCGTTCTATGAATGCATTGGCCTGACCAACATCACACTACCCAACGGCGTTACCAACATCGGGGACTCGGCGTTCTATTATTGCACCAGCCTGGCCAGCATTACCATTCCCGTCAGCGTCACCCGCATCGGAGACAACGCATTCTCACACTGCGCCAGCCTGATCAGCATCACAATACCCGGCTCCGTCAGCAGCATCAGAACCGGCACGTTCGCCAACTGCACCGGCCTTGCCATCGCCACAATCCCCAACAGCGTCACCAGCATCGGAGACAATGCGTTCTATGAATGCGTTGGCCTGAATGTCGTCACGGTTCCCAACGGCGTCACCAACATTGGCAGTGGAGCGTTCTACCATTGCGCCAGCCTGCCCAGCGTCACCATCCCCCAAAACGTCAAGCGCATCGGGGACTGGGCGTTCTATTACTGCGAAAACCTGGCCGGCGTTACGATTTCCAATGGCGTCACCGGCATCGGAAACTACACGTTCTCCGACTGCTACAGCCTGACCGACGTCACGATCCCCAACAGCGTCACCAACATCGGGAATTATGGGTTCACCAGTTGCAGCGGCCTGACCAACATTATTATCCCTGACAGCGTGACTCACATCGGGGAAGGGGCATTCCAATACTGCCCCAGCCTGACCGGCATTGTGATCCCCAACAGCGTCACCAGCATCGCGGAGCGGACGTTCTATTATTGCACCAGCCTGATGAGCGTCATCATACCCAACAGCATCGGCAGCATTGGAAACAATGCGTTCTTTCACTGCACCAGCCTGACCGGCATCACGATTCCCTTCAGCGTCACAAACATCGGTAATTCGGTATTCCGCGAATGCACAAACCTTGCCGCAATAACGGTGGACACGCCCAACCCCGTCTATAGCAGTGTGGCCGGGGTCTTGTTCAACAAGAACCAGACCACCCTCTTGCAGTGCCCGCCAGGCATGGCTGGAAGTTACGCGATCTCCAACCGCGTCACCTGCATCGGAGAAGAAGCATTCTCCGCCTGTGCCCGTCTCATCAGCGTCATGATTCCCGACAGCGTCACCAACATCGGATACTCCGCGTTCTCCGATTGCCCCAGCCTGGCCAGCGTCACCATCGGCAACAACGTCAACAGCATCGGTGACTGGGCATTCTCCGACTGCCCCAGCCTGACCAGCATCATTATCCCCAATGGCGTCGCGAGCATTGGAAACTACGTGTTCTATTGCTGCACGGGCTTGAGCAGCGTTACGATTCCCGACAGCGTCACCGGCATTGAATACATGGCGTTCGCCGGTTGCGGCAGCCTGACCAACATCACCATCCCAAACAGCGTCACCGACATTGGGGACAGGGCGTTCGCTGACTGCACCGGGCTAACCAGCATCGTGATCCCCAACGGTGTCAGCAGCATTGGTGAAGGAGTGTTCGCCAATTGCGGCAGCCTTGCCAGCGTTGTGATTCCCAAAGGCGTTACCAGCATCGGAAGCTCCGCGTTTTATTTCTGCACCAGTCTCGTCCGCGTCACAATCCCCCGCAATGTCACGAGCATCGGGGACATGGCGTTCTATTACTGCTACAACCTGACGGATGTCTATTTCAAGGGCAACCCGCCGCCAAGCGTTGGCTGGGATGTGCTCGGAATTGATATCAATTCGACCGTCTATTACCTGCCCGGGACGACGGGCTGGGGGCCGACGTTTTCCGATCGCCCGACCGCTCTGTGGAATCCGCAAGCGCAGAGCCTAGGCTGGACGACGGATCGGTTTGGGTTCAATATCACCGGCAGCAGCAATCTGGTCATCGTGGTGGAGGGTTGCACGAATCTGGTCAATCCTGTCTGGTTGCCATTGTCCACCAACAAGCTCGACACTTTCGTCGGCACCAATGGCACGTCCTCTTTCAGCGATTCCGGGTGGACGAATTATCCCGATCGTTTCTACCGTCTCCGCTCGCCGTGAGTTCACGAGCCTGCAAAACTGAAAAGACCGTATAGCAAATCACAACAACATTGTGGCATCGAGTGGTAGGGCGGCACTGCTGCGCCGCCGGGTTGGCTGACCAGCAGGTCAGCCCTACCGGTTTTGCCTTTGTGCCAATGATAAATGAAACTTCTATATTTGCCGAGATTGAATGTTGCGACTGCGGTGGGATATAAGTGGAGAGCGAAGGCTGGTGGAGCCGAGGGGAGTCGAACCCCTGAAACGACTACACCTCATATATTTGCCATTTTGCCAATGATTTCAACATATTCAAACACGCTTGACACGGGCAAACGTTGCCACTATATTTGCCACTGAAAACGGTTCGACTACCCGAACCGCTAACGAAAGGCAAAATGTTATGGCAAGTTTGAGAAAAAAAGACCGCTCGCCGTTCTGGTTTGCGTGCTTCCAACTGCCGGACGGGAGACGCACACAACGCAGCACGGGCGCAACC
>JBEKRA010000177.1:0-5306 GCA_049519195.1 Verrucomicrobiota bacterium | reverse complement strand
CTCCTTCATCCGTTTGATTTTCCCGAACAGTTCGATGAGTTCGTCCTTCGAATAATTCACCAGGCCGCTGTCGCTGAAGCTCAAATAGCTGCTGGCCAGCGAGGTCAGCGGATAACTGAACGTGCAGCTCCTGAAGCCGAGCGATTCGAGAAATTCCGGCAATTTCCCGTAGTCGTCAATCAGCCGGCTCGCCGTGACGCTGGCGGTGGTTTGGATGCCGGCCGAATGGAAAAATTCATTCGCCTTTTTGATTTTTTGGCAGACCTTCGGCAGCCCGCGGTTTTTTTCGTGCCGGGAAATATCGTGCGCGTCAATGGACATGATGACGCTGCTCAAGCCGTCGCTGGCGAGGCCGCGCATGTTTTCGGCGGTCCACAAACCGCCGTTGGTGCAGATCATCGGGCGGATGCCGTGCTCCGCCGCATAGCGGGTCATCGCGCGCAAATCGCGATGCACCATCGGTTCGCCGCCGACGAAGAGCAGGTAGCCGATGTGATTTTTGACGGCAATGTCAATGACCCGCTTGGCCTCGTCGAGCGTGACGCTGCGGCGGGATTTGGGGTCAAATTTTGAGCGGGCAAACCCGCAAAAGCCGCAATCGGCGTTGCAAATGTTGGTGATGGCAAACTGAAGATAACCCGGTCCGCCGTGATGGAGCACTTCGCCAATGAGCTTCAGCGCGCCCTTTTTCGGCATCACCACCGGCCTGGAAAAATCCGGCGCGGCCGGGGCCGCCAATGCGGCTTCGGAAACAGGCGGATTCGGCGCGGTGGAAATGTTGCTCATTACAATTGGCGATTGTGTCTGCAAGAAAAGCTGCGGGCAAACTTTCTTTCGCCGGCGATGTTGAATGGAAAATGATTTTCGCTTTGCGCGGACGGCTCGAAACGATTAGTGTTCGCGCGGTTTGTCCGATGGTGTAATGGTAACACAGCGCCCTTTGGAGGCGTTATTCATGGTTCGAATCCATGTCGGACAGCCAGTAATCCAATCGCAGTTTTCTTTAATAACCACCATGCTTTGCAATTTTCAGCCGTGTGTGAGTGGAAAATTCGTAAACACAGACGGCGTAAGACTTGCGCAAGGCTTGGGACTGCTCCCTTGGTTTTTCAGACACAGAATTCCATTTGGCGATTGATTGGCATCAAGTCGAAAAATCAGTTGGCGACAGCCCGGAAGAATTGTTGCGAACCGGTGATGGCGCTGGTGTAAGGACTGGTCGCACCGGGAATGTTGGTATAGACACCGGTAACAGCGGGTGCGGACTGCAAACTGAAGGCCGGGTTGGTCCAACGCAACACCACATTTTGGCCGGATTTTTCGATTGTTAGCGACAGCGCAAGCGATAAAAAAGTGATGTCCGTGCTCCAACCTGACCCGGTTAGCTTGGTGACCACCAGCCGGTTGATGTTCCGGGCCGGCGTCAAAACGAAAAGCTCTTCGTTCAAATTGCCGGAAGTCCCGGAAATTAAAGTTCCCGCCGCAGGATTCCACACCGGCCAGCTTGAGTTTGGCATTACCCCCGTCGTTCCGGAAAAATCGTTTGTTGGCCATCCGATGAAGCTCACTTGGTTGGAAGACAAACCACTGATGAGTTCGGCCTGCAACAAATACTGTTCCGGCCCGTCCGCATCTATCAGCAGGATGCGATCTTGAGGGGTCAACGGGGTAAGAAAATCAAACTGCAAAGCACCGGTGGCGTCATAGGACATTTCCAGATCCTCAATGTCTCCAGCAACTCCATCTCCAGTGCCGTTTGTCGCCACACCCACAAAATTTGTCAGATAGCCCGGATTGTTTCCCGGAGTCGCGCCACCGAACACATCCGTGTATAATGTTACCGAATCGGAAGTCAGCCGTGTCACCGTCAAGTCATTGTGCGCCTTGAAGTCGGTTACGAAAATCCCGTTGGTGTTCAGAACCGTGGCCGCGTTCTGCCCGGCGCCATTGATCCAATGGGCGACGGGAAAATTTTGCGCCGGAACCACGTTTGAAAAGCCCAGCGCCAGAAAGGCCAGCCATTTGATGATTGTGGGATTTTTTTTCATGGAATTTGCTTCTGGTTGTTAATTGATTAGAGACAGGTTTGAATCAGGTTCCGTCTGGCTTTCATTTTGCAGGCGGTGTTTGTGCGGCAGCGCCGGCGGTGGAGTGTGGTTGCCGCCGTGGTTGGGCGGGAAAATGCCGGCAAGGAATTCATTGCGGATGCCGGCGTTGCGCTATCGGTGAGACTTCGGATTGTCGGCAGGTTTCTCATGGCTTGCCATGGATTTTTGATGGAAAACGGCTGGCGTCAAGAATTTTCAATGTGAATAGCGATTGCATTTGCCCGCACTGCCTTTCCCTCTGCGCGCCCGCCTTCACTTCGCGGCCAACTGAACTTCGCGCCCATGTTGAATTTGAACATGCTCAACCCGCAGCAACGCCGGGCCGCCGGAACCTGCGCGTGGCCGGTGACGACGATCAGGGCATCCACGGCTGGCGCGGTGCGGACAACGCAGCTTACTGCGTCCGGCCAAACTTTTTCTCCAGCTCGCGGTAGTTCATTTCAATCAGCGTCGGGCGGCCGTGCGGGCAGGTGTAGGGCATCGCGCAACGGCGCAAATCGGCGATGAGATTTTCCAGCTCCGCGCCGCCGAGCGGGTCGTTGGCCTTCACCGCGTGGCGGCAGACGGTCTTGGCCACGGTGTGTTCGCCGAGCCGCGCGAGATTCACCTCGCGCCCGGCGGCGCGCAATTCGTCCACGAGGTCGAAGACAAACCGGCGCGGGTCGGCGGCCTTGACGAACGGCGGCAGCGCGTCCAGCAGAAACGTCCGCTCGCCAAATTCGCTCAAGCCGACGCCAAGCCGGGTCAGCACGGCGAGTTGCCCGCGCAAAAACTGGGCGTCGCGCGGCGGCAGTTCAATCGTCTCCGGCAGCAGCAATTTTTGCGACGGCGCGGAACCGCCCTGCTCAATGCGGTTCAACATCTGCTCGAACAAAATCCGTTCGTGCGCGGCGTGCTGGTCCAGCAGCACAAGTCCGCGGTCGGATTCGAGCAGGACGTAAAGCCTGCCGACGACGCCAACGAGGCGAAGCGGGACGTTGAGCAGCGGGGTTGCGCTGGAAGAAGGAGGTTGGGAAATAGCCGGTGGATTTTTTTCCGGCGAGGATGGAAGGTTGAAGGTTGAAGGTGGCGAAGAAACCGCTTTCGAAACCCCCATTTGCAACGGCGGCTGCACGGCAGGCTGCGAAGGCCATTCAAGAGTTTTTGACGGCAACGGAAATTCCGGCAGCGACGGGGTTGAAAGTTCCGTTACGGGTTTGATTTCGAAGGGCTTTCCAATTGCTTCAATTTGCTCTTCTCCGCGTCTTTGCGACTTTGCGTTAAGATTTTTTTCCGTCTCGGAATGAAACGCGAGCAGCGCTTCATGCACGGCTTGCGCGACAAGTTTGCGGACTTCAAACTCGCGTCGGAATTTCACCTCGCGCTTGGCGGGATGGACGTTCACGTCCACGGCGGCCGGATCAATTTCCAGAAAGAGGCAGCAGACCGGATAGCGGCCTTTCATCAGCGACGTATGGCAGCCCTCAATGAGCGCGTAGTTGATGCCGCGATTTTCCACCGGGCGGCGGTTGACGAAAACGAACTGGCTGTCGCGCGTCGCGCGCGAGACGCCGGGCTGGCCGATCAGACCCCAAATCCGGATTTGAGATTTGAGATTTGAAATTTCAGATGCGGCGGATTTTTCCGGCAAAGCGTTTTCAAAAATATCGGCGTCCTCCGGCGCTGAAGGGCCGCCCCCGTTTTCCAGCGAGGCGGAGAAATTCACGGGCAAAAGTTTTTCACCGCCGAGCAGGGCGCGGAAGCGTTCGCGCAGGGCTTCGATGCGGCTGGAAAGTGGCACAGGCGTCTCGCCTGTGTGTTTTTTGTCGGGAGCGAACTGGCGGGACGCCCGTGCCACCACGGCGGGCAGTTGCCAGACGTTGCGCCCGTCCTTGACGAAGGTGAATGCGACTTCGGGAAACGCGAGCGCGGCGAGCGTGAGGTAATGCTGGATGTGCGCGGCCTCGGTTTCTTCCGTGCGCAAAAATTTGCGGCGCGCGGGCAGATTGAAAAAAAGCTGCCGCACTTCGACGCTTGTGCCTGGCGCGCTGCCGGCGGCCTTTACCCCGGCAATCGTCCCACCGTTGACCATGATTTGCGTGCCTTCAATTGTGGCACGGGCATCTTGCCCATGAGTTTCCGGCAGGGGCGATGCCTGGCTTTCTTTGGAACTCACAGGCAATATGCCTGTGCCACTATTTTCCCGTTCGCGCGTGGTCAAAACAAATTTGCTGACGCTGGCGATGCTGGGCAGCGCCTCGCCGCGAAAACCCAGCGTGGCGATGGACGCCAGATCCTCGGCGCGCAGAATTTTGCTGGTGGCATGGCGTTCGAGGCAGAGCAGCGCGTCGTCGCGGCTCATGCCGAGACCGTCGTCGGTCACGCGGATGAGGCTGCGCCCGCCCGCGCCGATTTCGACGGTTATTTTCCGGGCATCGGCGTCGAGTGAATTTTCGACCAGCTCCTTAACGACGCTGGCGGGGCGCTCGACCACTTCGCCGGCGGCGATCTGGTTGGCGACCTGTTCGGGAAGGAGACGAATCCGGTTCACAGGCGGGATTATAGCGGACGGTGGAGCCGGTGAAAGCGGGAAAACGAGTGGGCGTTGACTGCGGTGACAGAAGGCGGAAAGCGGACAGCGAGGAATTCCTCACCACGAAGGCACGAAGTTTCTACCGCGAATGGACGCGGATGCACGCGAATTGGGCTCACCACGAAGTTTCGGCAGAGGGGCAGTTTTTCATGATATATCGACAGTCGATATATCATGAGTTGCGCACGTGTCGGGGCGGCGAGGGTAAACGGCGTGTGGCGAGTGCACGGTGTCGACGGATACGCCAGTCAACTCTGTCAGAAGTCGGGCGGTGACTCCGGACTTCGTGTGCTGATACCCAGTACTACTAGGCATCGATTATTTGGAGGGGCCCGGTGCTGCTAACGCCGTTCGCCTGGCTCAACACGGAAATGTGCAATTATTGATCCCCGACCGTTTCGCATCTGAGAATAGTCGGCGAAGGCGTCCAAATGAAATGGCGGGTGCTGTCCGGGCGCATGCCGGTGAAGAATGGGATTGACGCCGCCGCCGAACCGCAGAACACTCGCCTCGATGCGAGTGGGGCTGTCCGCCGCCATGGCCAATAACCGAACAGATATAAAGGTGTTAGGTAGAATGCGGCAGGTCAAACCGTCGGAAGTTGAAAGACACCAAAAGAAAGGAGA